>CAZIIZ010000223.1:0-5564 GCA_964539225.1 uncultured Hyphomicrobiales bacterium
GTGAAAACGAAGTTTTCTTTGAGACCTCAGAATGACAAAACTGCCAAATTCAATACTTTTGAGACTGCCACATCTTGATTGATTCTTTCTACTTTATAATATTCATCCGATGACTTCAAGTCATCGGATGAATTAAAAAACTTTTCTGTATTATAAATATTATTATCTACTAACTATAAATTTAGTAGAATATACTTGAGAGTTATGATTAACTACGCACAGATATGCAGCATTCGAGAGTCCACTAATATTTAAATTAGTGGTCGAATTTGCCAATATACTTATGTTTTTGAATGATAATTCGAGAGTACCGAGCATATTGTATATATTAATATCTACTATTAGTTTATCATCTCTATGACTTTTAATAATCAACTCTCCAAAATCATTAGGATTAGCATCGAATAAATTACTAATTGATTTAGAATCAACAAGAGTCCAAGTCAATCCACCATCGGTCGATAAATAAGTCTTTCCATTTTCAGAATAATATATCTTCTCTGCTTCAATGGATTTCGACTTAGGCATTATCGGATAAGTAATCTTTTCAATCCAATTTAAGCCCTTATCAATTGATTTCCAAGTTCTTCCATTATTTGTATATAGAATACTTTGAGATTGATTCGTAATAGTTCCCTGCTTAGCTTCGGCTATCGAGCAAGTCAAAAACAGAGCTATCGAAAGTTGAATTAATTTACTGATTTTCATAGATAACTCTCTTCATATTAATTATTTAGTAGGTGCCGGAGAATTATACGGATATTTATTTGTACAAACTGGAGAACACTTACCTACCCAAATCGGAGGTCCCCAAGTGCGATCTACAGGTACAGGATATGGTTCAGAATATGCACATTCAGAAGCGATTGGAGTTGATACTTCGGTAATTTTAATTGCTCCAGTTGCTTTGTCCATGCACATATTTATCTTAAGTTCGCAGCAAGGATATCCGCTACAATCAATCTTTTCAATTTTGTACATTTTGCACCCAGGACATCCAAATACTTCTCTTTGATACCAAGCATAAGCTATGCATTGGCCAAAATAACCGGTAAAGGAAACATATCCATTTGGGCAATATAGTTGCTCATTAGAAAGATTGATACTCATTGTTTCATTAAATATTTGAATTGCTGTGGTATAAAACATTTGCTTTTCGAACCATTTTTTAAATTCAGTGTGAAATGCTTGATTGTCGTCCTTTAGCTTTTCTAAAAGTTCCTTGCATCCATTATCCGGTATATCAAAACTTTGAATACTCATATGGAATTCACCTTTGCAAAACAAATAAACGCCGCTTACCTCGAATTTACAATCCGGAAACTGTGGCAAAGCAATAATTTTTGAGAATTTAATAGCCATACAACCACCTTGTTGTACACTTTCAGGAATACAAAAATTAGAAGTAGGATTATCTTGTGCATTGGCACTTATCGAAGCGAATAAGCTAATTAAAGCTATAAATAAAATTTTGATTTTCATTTTTTAAAAACTTTCGATTATTTAAACTATTATAATAAATTATTTAACTAACCGTCTCTGTTCGACGGTATGCGTAGAGCATACTCCTGCGGGCGAAAGCCTCTTCGTGGAAAGAGTTTCGTCTTTGGTGGGGACTGCTAACGGAAGAGGCTAATCTTGTAGCAGTCTCTCGCCAAGCAGGAAAATCTTTCCTTCGCTCGGCAGAGTATTATATTTTGCTTCAAAATTTCTATTATGATTTATCGTTTGGGTCTTTCTCCCTTCTTTCCGTTTTTACTACTGAAGACTGAAGACTGAAGAACCCTTGATTATCATTATGTCAATTTTTCAGGCAATCAAATTTAATAAATAATTTTATATTATGCAAGAAATATATTATATTTTTTAAATATTTATTTTATTATTGTATAGCCTATTGTTGATATATACTTACCAAGATATAAGATATTTTTCGTTACTATTCTAAGCGTATTATTTAACAGTATCTTACAAAAAAGCAAATACGGGCTAATACAAAACGAACTATTTCAAATATTCATTTTATAGTTATGACTAAATATATTATTTAAATTATTAGACTAATATGAATATTCTATATTCACTTTTCAATGAAAGCATTATTAATAATTGTGTAGTTATAATATAGCAAGATGTCCTACACCAAATCGGTATAGGACATCTGCAACAACGAGTGTGAGTTGGAATAGAAAGAAGGTATTTAGTAACTCGAAGATTCTAATTTCACTTTGCCACTAAAAATTCTATAAACTACTACCTGGTAAACTAATACCAACGGAACCCCAATCATAGCAATAATAAACATATTGCCGAGAGTAGCTGCCGAAGAAGCAGAATTATACGCTGTTAGAGAATTAGCTACTGTAGGATTCGAGAATACAAAATTAGGGAACATACCGACAGCGAAACTAATAATTGTTCCGGCAATCACTAAACTGCTACCCAAAAACGCTCTAAAGAATTTACGTTGCTTAGCAAACATAGGAATCATCACGATACCTAATAATATTAGAAGCGGAGCTAAAAACGCAATAGGATTAGCATAATTTTTAAATAAATGAGTTTGTACCGCAATTGTCCAAACAGCAAATACAGCAAAAAAAGCTAAAAATATGTAATATCCACGATTAACTGTTGAAAGAATTCTTTCTTGAAGTTCGCCTTCTGTTTTCATCAATAAGTATAATTTACCGTGTAAGCGAATGATTACTATGCTTGTTAATCCGAACCAAATAGCATAAGGATTAAGCAAAGTGAATAGATTGCCTGTGTATTCCATTTCTTTGTCAATTGGGATACCGGCAGCTACATTTGCAAAAGCTACGCCGAGAAGTAAAATAATTAAATAGCTTGACACGCTAAATAATACGTCCCACATTTTACGCCATGATTCTGTTTCTACTTTCGAACGAAATTCTAACGATGAAGCTCTCATAATCAGAACAAGTAAAAACAACATAAATGCGGTATAATATCCAGAGAATATAGTGGCATATACATTCGGAAATGCAGCAAATAATGCACCGCCAGCGGTAATTAACCATACTTCGTTACCGTCCCAAAGTGGACCTATCGAATTCAACATAATTCGACGTTCTTTATCCGTTTTAGCTATTAGATGAGTCATACCTACGCCTAAATCAAAACCATCAAGCACGATGTAACCCACAAACAGCACTGTAATCAAGATAAACCAAATTAAATTATAATCCATTGTGATTTTCCTTTTATATAATTATTAAAGTGTTGTTGGATTTTCTAAAGCCGCAGCTTCAGGTCCGTGCTTAATTTTTTTAACCAATATGAACACGAATAGTCCTAATAAGATTGTATAAACCAATGTAAACATAATTAAAGAGAACCAAACTTGTTCTGCTGTTACTACCTTAGAAATAGCATCTTTAGTTTTCAATATTCCCTGCACTACCCATGGCTGTCTGCCGACTTCGGCAGCTATCCATCCGGTAATATTAGAAATATGAGGCAAGAATATTCCTATCATAAACAGATACATCATCCATTTATGATCGTATAATTTTCCTCTCCAATTTAAGAATCCTGCTATTAGCAAAATGCCTATCATGGTCATTCCCAAAGCAACCATAAGATGGTATGATTGGAAGGTTAATTGTACGGGAGGATGCTCATCTTGTTTAATATCATCTAATCCGGTAATAGGAGTTTGAGTGTTAAAATTCACTAAGAACGATAGCATTCCGGGGACACCAATTCCCTTTACTTCTTTTGATTGTTCATCGACATAGCCCATTAACCACAATGTTCCCGGTCCTGTTTTATAATGACCTTCGAAAGCAGCTAATTTAGCAGGTTGATTTTTAGTAATGCCAATTGCACTGGCGTGTCCGGTGAACAATTGAAGTAATGATACTACAATTGCTATCGGTAAAGCAATTTTAATAGACATTTTAGCATATTCTACATACTTGTTTTTGAGAATATAATAAGCAGAGATGCCTAATACCATGAATGCACCTGTTATCCAAGCTCCACCAACTACGTGAGTATATCGTTCGATTGTAGATGGATTAAACACCATCGCCCAGAAATCAATGATTTCTGCTCGCACTACTACCTGAACTCCGTCTTTCATCTCTGTTATCAACTTATAGCCAGCAGGAGTTTGCATCCAAGAATTAGCTACTATGATAAAGAAAGCACTCAGCGTAGCTCCGAGAGCCACCATTATCGTAGAAAAGAAGTGCATTTTCGGACTTACCTTATTCCAGCCGAAAAGCAAAATACCGAGAAATACAGACTCCATAAAGAAGGCAAATAATGCCTCAGCCGCTAAAGGACTGCCAAAGACATCGCCGACTACTCTAGAATACTGAGACCAATTTGTTCCAAATTCGAACTCCATTACTATACCGGTAACTACACCTACTGCGAAAGTGAGTGCAAATATCTTAGTCCAGAATTTAGCAAGAGTATCCCACTTATCATCTTTTGTTTTTAAGTGCATACCCTTTATAAATACGAGAACCAATCCAAGCCCGATACTCATCGGTGGATAGAGAAAATGGAATCCTGCAGTTACTGCGAACTGAATTCGAGCAAGTAATTCTACATCCATAAGCCAAGCTCCATACAATAGTTGATAATAAAAGTATTTATATGTTTGTGATTTTTTCTACGTTTATTTCGGCAATCTCGTGTAATCTATGTATTTCTAAATTGGACAATCCGCTAAGGCTTTGCTCGCTATTAACAATACTTCCTTTGGATCTGATTATTGCAAAACCTTTTTTAAGAGGTTGCAACGGATATAAACTTTTCAGACGAAGCAAACCATTGTTAATATCAATCGAATTATGCTTTATTCTGGAATTAATTATTCTCAGCATAAGCGAATTAGCTTCGTCGATTCTTTGTTTTTCATTATTAATCTTTTCGTTTATTCTTCGGAATCCATACGCCTTCACTCCACCCTCAATTTCACTTCTAAGAGAATTAAAATTCTGGAGAATATTTCGCTTGGCATTATCCATATTTGTATCAATATGGTCAAGCAATTCCAAACGAGTAGCCGGAGTCGCGAATTCTGCCGCAGCAGTTGGAGTAGCAGCTCTCAAATCAGCAACGAAATCCGCAATAGTGAAATCAGTTTCATGCCCCACTGCGGAAATAATAGGAGTTTTGCAATTGTAAATCGCATCGGCAACTATTTCTGTATTGAACGCCCATAAGTCTTCAATCGAGCCGCCACCGCGTCCGCAAATAATTACGTCTAATTTATGTTTATCTAATTCTTCAATCCCTTTAGCAATATCCTCCGCCGAACCATCGCCTTGCACTAATGCAGGACGGAAATATATTTCAGCCGAAGGCAAGCGTCTTTTAATAGTAGTTAGTATATCTTGCACTGCGGCACCCGTCGGAGAAGTCAATACGCCAATTTTCAAAGCAAGTCCGGGCATATTTTTCTTTACATCCGGATCGAAATATCCTTTATCTTGTAATTTTGCTTTCAATTCCTCGAATGCCATAAATAAATCGCCTTTGCCCATTGGCTCAATCGAAGTACAGTCCAATTGGTATTGCCC
>CAZIIZ010000224.1:0-5547 GCA_964539225.1 uncultured Hyphomicrobiales bacterium
CATTTCTTCGCGAATGATTTCTGAGGCTTTTTTCATTACTCTATAGCCCAATGGCAGGAAGGAAAATATACCGGCCGCTAATTGGCGAACCATTCCAGATTTTAACATCAAAATATGTGATGGTATCTGAGCATCGGAGCCTACTTCTTTGAGTGTAGGCACGAAATTTTTACTTAAGCGCATTATTTATCTTAATTTATAAATCAATAAAATTTTCAATTATCATAAGTTTACATTGCATAAGCAATACAGATTACAAAATTACGCAATTTATATGTTTTTATTACTGCTTTTTTTATTAAATAATTAAATTTTAAAGCATAATGTAGTAGATGTAATAAATATTTTGAGACATTAAGGAGAAGTGCTTCGCTAATCCGACGTAGAAGAACTCCAAATCTCTTTCTCTGTTGTATATTTTAACGAATCGCTCAATATATAATAAACTTTACGGATACAAATCTACATCAGCAGAACAAAATCATTAATTTATTCTGCTGATAGGAATCTCTGAACTGTGATTTGTATGCTTTAAGATAATTAAGAAGAAAATTCTCATTAATCATATAAACCATAGTTCGGACAAATATTATATCTACGATGAATCTGAAAACGGATTACCACAACGCACTCAAAGCCCTGCTTAGGAATGTATAGAGTTTGGCAATCGGCTTTTGTTCTCTTAATTCATTTCGTCTTTTTGTCTTGGTATAGAAAGTCTGATTTCTGTACCTTTGCCCGAAATGCCTTCAATTTCTACGAAACCGCCTACCGAGCGAGCTCGTTCATTCATCGCGAATAAACCGAATGAATTCGGAGCAGAGATTTGTTCTTTCTTGATGCCGACTCCATTATCTTTAACGAATAATTCGTATTTGTTATCATATTCTCTGAACAAAACCTCGACGATGTCCGCTTTGGAATGTCTGATTACATTGGTTAATGTTTCCTGAAGGATACGGAATATTACGGTAGCCGTATTGCCATACACATTAATTTCGTCCGGATCAAATATTAATTCGCAACTGATTCCTGAGCGTTTTTGGAAATCTCCAGTTACCCATTCAATAGCTGCCATTAGCCCGAAATGGTCTAAGATGTCAGGGCGAAGTTTGGTCGAAATGTTCCCTACGCGGTCGATAGTAATATCAATTAGATTTTTCATCTCCACAATTTTGTCTTTAATTTTTGGCTCGACTCCGTGGAGTTTTGATTCCACCCACGACAAATCTAATTTTAGAGCAGTTAATTCCTGCCCTAATTCGTCGTGCACTTCAAAGGCTATTTCCTTGCGTTCATCTTCGCGTACTGATTCCAAGTGAGCAGCTAAATTACGCAATTGTTCTCTGGAATGTTCTAATTCTTTTTCCGCCTTTTTCCTGTCTGTAATGTCGGTGATTAAACACATTAGCGACATAATATCTCCAGAACTTGACATCACCGGCTGGGCAGATATAAAGAATGATTTATTGCCTTCGGGCAATTCTATAGTGAAATCAAAGATTTGTTTTTGATTGCGAAGTAGTATATTATTCAGTCCGAACACGAAATTCTTTCTAAATTCTTTGGGAATTAACTCCGTAGCTAACTTGCCGACAATTTTATCGCTAGGCAGTTTCACTAATTTTGCTGCTACTTCATTGACAAATAATACCGTACCGTCAATCGCAATATTAGCAATTGCTTCACTTACATTTTCTACTAATTGGCGGTATTTATCTTCACTATATGCTAAAGCTACTTCTGCAATTTTGGATTGAGTAATATCTCTGTAAGTAGCTACAACGCCGATTAGTTCTGAGTTCGTATTTATATGAGGAGAGAAAGTAATATTATACCAGCCTCCGTCCTTACGAGCCGGAGTCTTTAGGAAAATGTCTTGGAATAATATAGTATTGCCAGCAAGGGCTTCCGATAATTTATCTATCATATTGTCCTGTAAACTATCAGGAAAAATATCCAATGTCGATTTGTTTATCACATCGTCTTCGACAATTCCGGTAATTTCCTCCATACTTTTATTCCATCGTATTATTCTTAGAGCGGAATTATATACCGCAATTCCTTCTTTTACACTGGAAATAATAGTACGATTGAAATTCTCGGATTCTAATAATTTTTCTTGAAATAGTTTAGATTCGGTAATATCTTTTTCTATAGCCGACACTCCGACTTTACGTCCTGTAGCATCGACGAATGGGCAAATAGTAGTCAAAACAAGCAATTTGGTGCCATCTTTTCGAATACGAGTAGTCTCGAATCTATCTAATTTCTCGGTACGCATTACTTTTTCTATAATTTGGTATAGTTCTTTCCAATCTAAGGGCAATACTAACTTATTGATTGATTCGCCAATTATTTCATTTTGTTTGTAATGAAACATTTGCTCTGCACCGTGATTCCAACTAATCACTGTACCATTTAATGACAGACCATAAATAGCATCATCGGTAGATTCTACTACAGATGAAAGCAAATTCCAAGTGTGTTCTATCCTCATTCTGGAAGTAATTTCTCTAGCTATAGCTATTGCTCCATATAATTGATCGGCTTTATCGACTAACGGCACTCCAATAATTTCCCAATACGAACCGCCTTTATTATTTAAGAATCCAGTTTGATATTGGATGCCTTCTTCAATCTGCTTGCCTTCCATTGCCCATTTAGCATAAGAATCAATAAACGTCCCTTTATCGTATCTAAATGCTTCGTGGCAAAATTGTCCTATTAACTCCGGTGCTGAATCGCTTGCGGTTCTATTAGCCCATAGAATACGGGTTTGAGTGTCTAATTGCAGAATAATATCCGGAACGCCGTCTAACACAGCTTGCAGTTGTTCTTTACTCTTTTCGCGTTGGCTTTCGGCTCTTCTGCGGTCATTGTTAGCTGTTTTAACTTCTTGATGTCTATGAAACGAAAAATAGATAGAGCTAATAGTAGTAAATATCGAAAAGATAAGTAGAGTCGCTACGATTCCGTTATGATTTGTCGATAATATTTGATTCAAATAATAGGGTAGATCTAAACTGAAAACAAATAGCAATAAAATCAATCCTAATAGCGTTATATAGAACACATCCTTATAAACAGGGGATTTTTTTTTACTTTCGATAAAGTTTCGAAATTTATTTTTGTCATTTTTCAAATTGTTATTTCGATTCATTCGTCTAGTCCCATTATTAGAAGTGGAAAAATTGTTTCATAAAATAAATCAAGCTATGAAAAATATAACTATACTATTTATCTTATCAATACTTATTGTAAGTACAAGCAATTCGATTTTATCAGCAGAAGCAGATAAAAATACGAATAATATTCCAAACGGCAAATATAATTCTAATACTTTACAATTAAAAAATATTTTGTATATTCGATTGAAATCCGAAGATAAAGAAAGCACGATACTTTCAGCCATTTCGGACAGAGGATTTAAAATTGAAAGACGCTTGCTGCAAATAAATAAAGCGGCTAAGTTCAGTCAGTCAGTATATAATGATTTGATGAAACGTAAAATTAATATGACGAAAGCTAACCAAGCTGAATCAAAATTATTGAGAACTTTTGTTGTTTCATACGAAGGCGATATGACTCCGGCTGAAAAAGCAATTTCTATACTCAAAGAGTTTAACGATATTGAAATTGCCGAACCAATTATTGTGTCGGAATTATGCGGAAATTTTGTTCCGAATGATTCGTTAGTTGATTCTCAAAGAATGCTTGAAACTATACAAGCATTCCAGGCTTGGGGTATTTATAAAGGCGATACAAATGTAGTTATAGGAATTAGCGATAGCGGAGTTCTGCAAGCACATAAAGATCTCGCACCAAATATTTGGATTAATAAAGCTGAAATTCCTGATGACGGATTAGACAATGATGGAAATGGTTTTATCGATGATTATAATGGCGTTAATTTCGTGTCGCATTTAGATGGTAGCTCTCCGGCTTCTACTTTTAATAGTCGTGAGGGACACGGTACAGGCACTGCCGGTATAGCTTCCGCAGTATGTAATAATGGAATTGGCGTAGCAGGAGTTGGATTCAATACTAAATTTTTCCCAATGAAAACTATGCCGGATAATAATGGCGGCATCATGTACGGATACGAATCGATAATGTATGCAGCTGATATGGGGATAAAAGTAGTTAATTGCAGTTGGGGCAGTTTTTCATATTCAGATATAAATAAATCTATAATTGATTATGCTGTATCTCGTGGAGTTTCAATAATCGCTTCTGCCGGAAACCACGGTACTACTGAACCATTTTATCCAGCTTGCTATCCTGGAGTGTTAGGCGTAGGAGTAACTAACCCAGATGATTTGGTGATACCAATGTCTGCTTATGGAGCCGGAGTAGATATTATGGCTCCAGGGCAAGAAACTCGCACTACAAGCAATGATAGTACGTACGGTACATTCTGTTGTACTTCTGGTGCTGCTCCGATTGTAGCTGCTCAGGTTGCTTTAATTCGCGGATTACATCCGGAATTAGATAATTTGCAAGCTAATGAATTCGCAAGAATATGTTCGGAAAGTATTGAGGCAAAGAATGATAAAAAATACCGAAAATTAATACCGAATCGTCTGAATTTGCTAAAATCGGTACAGAATGATCCATTCGCAACTCCGGCTATTAATTATGTGGACTATAAATTCCAAGCGAAGGGAGAACCGAATAATACACGCTTTTCCTTAGATGATACAATTCATTTTCAAATTATTTTCAAGAATTATCTCGGACCGACCGATAGTGTAGCTTGCTATTTTTCTACAGTCGGAGATTCACTAAAAAGTCTAAAGGTAATCGATTCGGTGCTTATGGGTACGAATATTGAATCAAATGCTGAATTCTACCTTGGCGATTTCAACTTTTCAATTGAAAGGTATAATCCCGAAACTCCGTTTCTACGAGTAGATATAGTAGCCAGAGATTACACAGACTACTTTTTGATACCGTTTACTCCATATAAAACTTATACTACATTCTCAAACGAAGCTGTATTATTAACTGCTTGCGATAATGGAAGATTGGGATACAACGACCCACCAAATAATAATCAAGGCAGAGGTTTTCAGCGAATCAACGAGGGAAGTATGCTATATGAAAGCGGATTTATTGCCTCGGCAAACGGAGGAAAAGTAGTAACTCAGGTACGCAAAGATAAAGATAAGCGAAGTAGTGATTTTGCACCGATTAAACCGTATTTAGCACCGAATGAAAATATTGCTAAATTTAGTGATGGTTTCGCTCCAGATTCGGTACGACTCGGTATTGAAGTTGAGTCGAAGATTGTAGTGCCTGATGGCAATCAATCAATAGCACAAATATTTATTAAAATAAAAAATGTTGGAGTTGATGTTCTGAAAGATTTATCTGCTGGATATTTCTTTGATTATGATATTGGAGTGAGTGGCTTAGAAAATGGAGCTTTCCCATTTGTTGATTTATTGCCTATTACTATGAGAGACGGTAAATCCTTATCAGCTGTGTATGTACGCGATGGTATGTATCCCAAAGTAGGATTAGCCGTTAATTCAAATTTCC
>CAZIIZ010000225.1:0-5536 GCA_964539225.1 uncultured Hyphomicrobiales bacterium
TTCCCAAAGATACAGGCGCTTCACACGCGTATAATTCAATCATTGAATCTAATAGAATTAACTCAGTAGTAGCACCAGCTGGTGTATCTGCTTCTGGTATTCTTATCGGTGGCGAAAAATCAACCGGATTCTTTGGTTACAATACTATGGGTATTAAAGTTAATGCTAACGAAATTAGCCACATAAATTCTAATACAAATGCTAATGGTATTTTGGTTAATCAGTCAAGTAATTCTTACTATAACAACACAGAACCTGTTACTTATGCAGTAATGCCTAATACAGACGAAATGACTATCATCACTAATAACGTAATTTGGAGTTTTGATAACTCAATTGCTAATAGTGCTGGTATAACTATTACAACTGAAAGAGGCGCTAATTTATTAACTCCTGCAGTTGTTGGATACAAATCTAAAAAAGATATCATAGCTAACAACACTATCAAAATGTTTGAAGATAATTTATTAAACACAGGTTTTACTACTTGTATTGGTTTAGCTCAGACTGCTGATACTAAAGTTATCAATAACGCATTATACGTTGGCGATGCTACTTACGGTGTAGGCGGAAATTCTGCTATTATCTCTTTATTAGGTCAAATGCCTAAAACTAATAATATTGTTTTCGATAGAAACGTATATTTCTATGCACCAAGTGCTAACAATGACTTAGCTAGATTTACTGAAACTAATGAAATTGATGTCATTTATCCAGGTACTGGATTTGTAAATGAATTCAAAAATTTAGATCAATGGCAATATTGGACTAAACAAGATGCTAGTTCTTCAATGTATGACTTCAGCAGTGAAATCGCTGTAAATGCTAAAAATCAATTAAGAGTAGTAACTCAACCAACTATTCCAATCAATTCTAAATTGAACAATAATGGTATGAATTACAATGAAGTTTCTATGGGCGGTGCTCTTACTTTAGCTAATTTCTTAACAAATAAAGATATCGACGGTAATTCTCGCGGCGTAGCCGGTGCTAGATATGACGTTGGTGCTTCAGAATTCAATGGTAGAGTTTATACTCGCGATTTAGAAGTTGCTAAAATTACTGCTCCTTCTACTTACCAAAGTGCTGTTGGTCCATTTAGCGACGTTAGTTACGTAATGAATGGTAATAATGCTATTAATGTGAAAGCATTAATTAGAAATAACGGTAATATGGTAGCGAATAATATCAGAATTAAAGCTGAAATTTATCGTGAATTAAAAGACGCTTTGAAAAAACCAACTGAACTTCATACTTATGTAAATGGCGATTCAGTTATTAAAGAAACATTCTATACTTATGTAAATGTTACTCCTTATGGGGCTACTGAAGCTGATTTCAACATCGGAATTAATTCAGATCGTCCATTCGTACCGAATACTTACATTTCTTTTGCTTCTAATGCCGGTTATTCTGTCCCAGCTCAATTCGGTGAAATGAAAACTACTGTAACTCCTACATACAAAATCGTAGTTACTATCGCTACTGACGGTGATCAATCAGCAGTAAATGATAGTGCTAAGGGCGAATACAGATTCTTCATTAAGAAATCAGAATTATCATTATTAGTTTCGGCTGAAAATGCTAACTTAATTAAAGATGATATTACTACTCTAAACGTACCTACAATGGACCAATTAGTTGGTAAATTGAACTATGATGAATTGAAAAAAGGAATTAATAGCTTAGGATGGCAACAATATGTTCCTACCCCAGTTAGTGATGTTTATTCATATCATTTCGATGTATTTAATAGAACAGCTTGGGAACCAAAAGCTGTAGATTATTCTATGTATAGAAATATGTTCTGGTCTGATGGTAATAATGATAATTTGACTAGAGTTGAAGAATTTGACATTGCTAAATTTACTGTAAATTTACAACCAGATGGCACTCCATACAGTTTAAAGAAAAACTTAGTAGTAGCAAGCCAAGAATTCTTAGCGAATAATGTTCTTGATTCTGCTAATTTCTTACTTCCAATCTTTAATGCTTCTACTTTGCCTGCAAATGGTAAAGATAATAGCATAATTAAAGGTGTAAGTGTAGCTATTAATCAATTAGATACAATTAGAGCTACTGGTTATGTTAAAAAAGATCTTTTAAATAATGTGATTATTGCAGATATTGATCCAGTACCTGCTATAATGACAAGAAATATTTCAACTACTGCAATCGGTATTGTTACTCCTGCTTTCAAATATGTTCGTACTGGTACTGATACTTGTGCTGGTGTTGCTACATCAGCTTTAACAAGAAACGTTATTTACTTAGGTCAAGATTGGAGACATTATAGCAATATCTCAACTGTTCTTCGCGGAGTATTAGATTACTTCTCAAGAAATGGTAGCGAAATCTTACCTGTAGAAATATTAGACTTTGATGCTATCGACAGAAACAAAAAAGTTGAAATTAGCTGGTCAACATTGACTGAATACCAAACTGACAGATTTGAAATTGAAAGAGCTGAAGAAACTGAAACTGGTAACACTGCATTTACTACAATTGCTACTGAACCAGCCTCAGGCGTTAGCTCAACAGTTAAAACTTACGGACCAATCGTTGATAATAATGTAAACTATGGTCATTCATACATCTACAGATTAAGAAACTACGACGTAACTGGCGAAAGTACTTATTCTGAAAAAGTAAAAGTAACTATCGATAACTTCTTCGGTGTTACTCCTAATCCTGCGACTACTGTTTCTACTTATTCATTCAACGTCGATGATGCTCAAAACGTAAGTGTTGAACTTTATGATGTAACTGGTAAAGTAGTTAAAAACGTATTCAACGGTATGGCTAATGGTATTCAAAACGTAGATATTAATGTTAGTGACTTAACTAACGGTACATATACTATCGTATTGAAAACAGCAAGTCAAGTTTATACTACTAGATTATATGTTAGAAAATAGTTCGCTATTGATAAATAAATAATCTAAAAATTAAATTCCCGCTTTGCCTTCGTGTAAAGCGGGAATTTTTTAATTATGCAGGAATAATATATTTATGGGTTGTGCAAGGTGTATAGTAAAAGCAATAGTTGGGTTTTATTTTGCCTGCTTTAGGTAGGAAATAAAAACGGCGTAACTAAAATATATTTAATTACGCCGATTAATCGAAAAAGCAGACTCTAATTAAGTTAAGAGTTAATAATTACATTCTTTCAGGAACAGAAATTCCTAATATTGTTAAGCCATTTTTTATTATATGTTTAGCTGTTTGGGCTAAAGCTATTCTGGCTTTCTGTAATTCAATATCTACTCCAATTATACGACAGTCGTGATAAAAAGAGTGAAATTCTGAAGCAATACTGCGTAAATAATCAGCTAAAATTTGAGGCTCACATTTAAGAGTAGCACTTCTTACAATTCTATCGAAATTGATAGCCTCATTAATTAGACTAATTTCCCTAGGATGAGTAAGTAAATCGAAATCTACATCTCCACCAATCTCGGCTCCTGCTGTAATAGCATTGTCAATCACTGAGCTAATTCTTGCATTAGCATATTGCAAATAAAATACCGGATTCTTGTCGCTTTGCTCACGTGCTAATCCTAAATCGAATTCTAAGTGGGTAGAAACGCCCCTCATTAAGAGGAAGAAGCGAACTACGTCTGAACCTACCTCGTCGAGCAAATCATCCAATGTGTAGCTCTTTCCGGTACGTTTAGACATTTTAACCTGTTCGCCGTTTTCTGTTAGCGTAACGAATTGGTGAATTACTGGTTTTATCTTTTTTTCATCAAAGCCTAATGACTTGATTCCAGCCATAACATCAGGAATTGTTGCTATATGGTCAGCTCCGAAAATGTCGATAATTAAATCAAAACCTCTACGGAATTTCTCTCTATGGTAGGCGATATCCGGAAGACGATATGTAGGTTCGCCTGTAGATTTAACAATTACTCGATCGTCCTTCAATCCCATTTCAGAGAATTTAAGCCAAGTAGCACCTTCGCTCTGATATGCTAATCCTTTTTCTTTAAAAGTGTCGATTAGCTCGCTAATTTTGCCGGAATTATATAAAGTATCTTCGTTATAGAATACGTCTTGTTTGATAAGCATACGTTGTAACGTTGCATTTATTTTCTCAAAGCACCAATTCTCGCCATATTTCCTGATTTCAGTCATATTTTGATAATTGTTTTCAGATAGCTGTTTTCCGTGTTTATTGACAATTTCCGAAGCAATTAATTTAATATATTCGCCGTGGTAACCGTCTTCTGGAAACGGAAAACTTTCGCTGTCGATAATCTGCATATATCTTGCATAAATTGATTTAGCAAGATTTTGCATTTGATTGCCGGCATTATTAAAGTAATACTCGCGAGTTACTTGATGACCAGTCCATTGATATAAATTAGCAATAGTATCGCCTATGCAAGCATTTCTAGCGTGTCCTAAATGGAGCAATCCGGTAGGATTCACGCTTACGTATTCGACGTTTACTTTAAGATTTTTGCCAAAGTCGGATTTGCCAATGTTTGCACCTTTTGAATGCAACTTGCTAATTACTTCAGCATAAAATTTATTGGTGAACTTAATATTAATAAATCCCGGTCCGGCTATATTGATGTTGTCAATCAAAGGCGACGAGTTCACTAATTTATTTACAATTTCTTCAGCTATTTGTCTTGGATTTTTCTGTAATACTTTAGCCAAACGCATAGCAATATTCGTTGATAAGTCTCCGTGTTCAAGATTTTTAGGAGTCTCGAACACAAAGTCATAATTTTCATCTACTCCGATTTCTTTTAATGCCTTGCTAAATAATTCGCTTACAATCTCGGCTTTCATTCTTTTAGTCCTTTATTATGATAAATAGCTGAAATCTTTTAGCTTAAGGAATGTACCTTTGTCGCTGATAGTAGAGAATTTTGCATCGCCCCAGATTTTTTCAATTTGGTAAAATTGTCTTGCGTCTTTGTGCATAATATGGAATACTACGTCAAAGAAATCAACAATTACCCAATAAGAATTCTCTAATCCTTCTATTTTAGGTTTGTCCATATTGTACTCAGTACATAAAGTACGCACTTCGTTAACAATAGCGTGCATCTGAGAATCTGAATCGCAACTACAGAATACGAAATAATCTGTCGGAGCAAATTCAAGATCGGTCAAATCTGCAATTACTATATCAGTAGCAATTTTCTCTTGAGCTATAATAGCTGCGAATTGAGCCGTCCCTTTTGTAGAACGTGGTTTTGGTATGTTCATTAATATTCCTAATATTTTATGTTAAAATTTTATTTGTCAAACTAAATACTTGCAAAATTAGCGAAATGATTTCAAATTATTGTAATCATTCCCTAAAATAATACTTGCACGCAGAAATAAAGTAGAATCCTTTTTAGTAAAGACTAATGAATCCGCTATTCCGAATGCTTTGGCTACCTTTAAAGCAGAAGGGAAATCGCCAACTCTGTCTAAAACCATAGACCTCTTTTGTAATTCCGAATAGTTGCCGATTTCGACTACATCGAAGCCTCTGGCTCGCATATAATTTCTTGCTATGTCTGCAATACCA
>CAZIIZ010000226.1:0-5502 GCA_964539225.1 uncultured Hyphomicrobiales bacterium
GAACGATTCAACTCAAGGCGATTTATATGTATTTATCCACGCAGATATTGTTTATCCTATTGCTTTATCGCCAAATGAATATTTAGTTTTCCTGAATACGGTTATCAACAACGCTCAAACTCAGAAAGTAACTCTAAACAATACTACAGACAAAGATATTACTATCAACGATATTTCAATTACTTCCGGAGAGATTAAAATTGATTTAAAGGTGGGCGACATTATTAAAGCACAAAATAAATTAGAATTAACTGTTACTTATTCTGCCATAGACGGCAATACTTTTCACGGCTCAATCAATTTTAGAACTGATTGCAAGGAAGACCCTGTATTCCGCGTATTTGTTCAAGGGATACCTAAGAAGTAAAATAGCCAATTTTGCTAATGGTTGAAATAGCTTTTTGAACGATATTTTCTGGAGTAATTCCTTTCATACACTGCAAATGTCCAAGCGGACACTTATTGGAGCCATGAATTAGGCACGGGTGGCAAGCCATATCAGGATTGATTATTGAACTGGAATGAAGCCCCAGCGGATAGAAGCCGAACATAGGAGAAGTAGCTCCATAAATTGTCATCACGGCTCTATTGGCAAGCATTGCTAAATGAGTTGGGGCACTATCATTGCATATCACTAATCGGCATTTTTGCATCAATTTCATAGTTTCGTAGAGATTTGCCTTCCCTGCGATATTAATAGCACTATTACCTTCGGCTATATATTCACAAAGATCTTTTTCTTTAGCAGAACCGCTAATTATCACTCTATAGCCGCTATTTCTAAGCGAATGGGCTGTACGCCTAAAATATTCGGGAAGCCACTTTTTGGTTTCCCATACTGAGCCAGGAGATAGCATAATTGATTCAGTATTTTGCAGTTCACTGATAACTGCTTCAATTTCATTATTTACGGGTATGTCTTTAAATTTTACATTAGGAATTTTATTCGATTGGCTCAACTCCACCGAATCAAGTAATTCTGCATTACGTTCGATTTCGTGTAAATTTGGATAATATTTTGCTTTATGATTATAAACGGATGACAAAGCTGAATTCGCAAAACCGAACTTATGATTAGCCTTTATTAAATTTGCAAGAATGGAAGATCTTAATGAACGATGCAGAGAAAACACAATATCTGCTCCCCAGTTATTCACTTCCTCGGCAATAGTTTTAATACCAGACAAGCCATTATTACGATTTCTTTTATCGTATCCAATACACTTATCAATACACTTAGCTGCTGATACTATTTCTGAAGCTATTGGAGTGCATATAAAAGCAATTTCAGCTTTGGGGTAATTGTTCCTTATTTGCTGAGCAAAGTAAAGCGACAGAGCCGTATCACCGATATAGGCTGTCTGAATTATAACAATTCTTTTGTATTCAGCTAATGAGATCACAATTCTTCCTTACATTTTTCGCTATGTTTCCATCGTTTGTGCATCCAAGCCCATTGCTCAGGCTTTAGTCTAAGTTGGTCTTCCAATACTTTTACATGCCTTTGAGTTAGAATTTTTACATTTTGCTTGCTATATTCTAAATCAGAATAATCAATGTAGTTTTGTCTTATTATATAAGTTCCGTCGCTTTGCCTTTCCGGAAAGCATTCATATAGTGGAATCCTGAATTTCAGAGCTAATTCGGCAGGAGCTTCATAAGTAAGAGCAGCTTTCCCGAAAAACTTTACAAATATATCGGTAGATTCATTAGCGGCTTGGTCGCCGAGTAATGCCAATGCACCGCCACTTTTCAAAGTTTTGATTATCTTCCAAGCTGCTTTATCCATATTAACAACTTCATTTCCATTACCAGTTCGGATGTCGTTAGTCAGTTTATCAACATAATAGTTTTTAAGTATTTTAACTGGGATAAGCATATCGAATCCGAGCCATTCCCTGCCGGAATATGCCATTAATTCCCAATTCCCGTAATGTGCCGACAGAAATATAATGCCTTTACCTTTACTATGAGCTTCAATCAGTTCATCTGGATTCTCAAATCTTACTTTTTTCCGAAGTGCTTCTTTGCTCATTTTCGGTATTGCGAATAATTCTATAAAAGTAATCGCCAAATTTCTATATGATTCTTTTGCAATCCTTTCTAAATCAAAATTAGAATAATTCGGGAAAGCAAATTTTAGATTGTTTAAGGTTACTTTTTTTCGATTATTATTCAGACTGAATAACAAATCCGCAAACTTAACCGCTAGCCAAGTCCTCATACTATCGCTTATATTTCGAGAAATAATTGCGAACAATAACACAAATATATACGACAAGTAATATTTAATTTTTTCAGACATAATTATTTATTATTTTCTAAAAATCGAGTTTTCCAATCAGAATTTTGAACTTCATCGAATAAAGTAGAATGAACTAAAACGTATATTCCATTAAGCCGAACGTCAACAAAAAAGAACTTAACTCCACCGGATAATGCGTCGTAATACCATATTTCGTATGGTTTATTGCCGTCTTGTGCAGGCAGTACATCGACATTAGTGGGTTTTCCGTATTTCAATACTACTCTACCTCTATCAGATTTCCATCCGTTGTCTTCTTTACCATAAGAATAATAAGTGTTTGTATAATCAATTAACTTCTTAAATTCTTCTCTTTCGGGATTATTTATCGTACTTCTATCCTTTTTCCTATTATTCCAAAAAGCATAAAGAAACTTCTTTTTCGCATTTATATCATGAAGCTTTTCCCAGACTTCCTTTTCTCCTCCAGAAGCTATCCAAATTATTTGTTTATGCTCTAATTCGCACTGTTCATCGCTCATCGAAGCGAATTCACTATGAGCATATTGTTCATCTTCTGAAAAGTATGTAGTTAATTTAGGACTTCTCTGAGGATTCATCAAATAGAATTTTTTATCAGTTTCAGTACTAACAATTTTTTCACCGCTTTTATATGCTTCAGCTTTGATATTTAGATAATACAAACCGCTCGGTAATGTATCCAATACGAATTGATTAATGTCGTAGAAAGCAGAAGGAATATTTCTCTTAATTTTGGTATAACTTGCCATCTTCGCCTTCATTGAATTCAGTATATAATAATTTATCTGAAGCGAATCATATTTTGAGTTATCGTAATTATATATTTCATAATATATTTTTAGTTCAGGGTCCACTCCGGCTATTTCATTTGACGGATTAGGAATAAAGTATAAATCGTTCTTTGAAAAGTCAGGATTTACTCCGTTTTGTATATTCGATATTTTGTCAATTGAATATGCAATTTCGATATTACTTAATTGCAATTTTTCATTATCTATAGCAGGTATATTAATATTTGATTCTAATAATACTGAATTTTTTATATCATTATTGTCTTTAAAATATATTTTAATTCCATATTTGCCCTGTTTAACGATAAATTGTTTCGAGCCGATAAATATTTTACCCTTTTTCTCTTCTATGGTTTTGGTACTGTAATTAATATCCCATATTTTTTGAACGGAATCAGTTTGATTGTTCATTTCTAATTGTAATTGCAAATCAGATAGAAAATTATCATCTACCTTTTTATAGTTAACTGCGTCTTGTGGGAATGAAAACGAGAACACTACAAAGACAGAATCCTTACTATACTTATATGTGTTAACATCATAATTCAATGGTAACTGATTGCATTTTAGTGTAGTTGCGAAAACTACCATAAACAATATCGACTTTAAGAATAATCTCATATTTACCTCTATAATGAAAATTGCCGTCGAATGTACAAAACACTCGACGGCAATTTACGAAATTCCTACTTAATTTAGAAACCAATTTTTACACTTAAACGATTTACTAACCCAATATCATTAGTTGGATTAATAGAATAGTCTATTCCGGCTTTCATTCCGCTACCAGCTTCATATTTGAAACCGATACCGCCTGATAAACCAAATTGATCTTGATTCATTACATAACCTGCTCTTAGGCAAATTAAATTTCTGAATGTGTATTCTGCCCCTAAAGCGAATTGCTCTGGAGTATCAGATAAAGTAGTAAAATCAAAAGCTGCAATCACTGAATGATCTTCGGTTTTATAAACTTCAGATGATAAACCAGCACGGAATATCAAAGGCATATTGTATTTACCTGTGATAAACTCTGCATCTATTGGTGCATTGCCTGATTCACTAATTGGTTTGGTCAATGTTTGCAAATCTTGACCAGTGTATTTCATTTGTGTGCCTAAGTTAGAAATTGCAAACCCTAACTTAATACCATACAAACCAGTGTTATATAAAGTTCCAACATCAAACGCCAACGCATTACTGCTCACTGACGAAAATCCATTAGAAACATATTTTATATTCACACCAAAAGCAAAATCTTCAGTTAATTTTCCTGCTACAGACAAAGCTGCAGCCATATCACTAACAGAATAATAATGTCCTGTGCCTTCTGGACTTTGAATTGTTGTAAATTCAATATCTTCTGAAGTAAAGGAAGTTAAACTTGCCGCAGCTGTAAAGTTAGGACCTAAAGGCATAGAAACAGCTGCAAACAAATGACTAAATCCGGCAAACCATTGAGTATATGCGAAATCTGCACTGATGGTTTTTACGCTAGCAAGTCCAGCTGGATTCCACCAAATTGATGAAAGATCATCTGCTACTGCACTATGTGCTCCCATAGCAGCACCTCTAGCACCAACGCCTATTTTCAGGAATTGAGAACCAGAAGCACCGACCTTCATAAATTCACCTTTTGAAGAACCGACCGTGTTACCGTCATCTGCTATTAATGAGTTAGTAGCAAATGATAGCACAATTCCAAATATTAATATATGAAGTATTTTTTTCATATTATATTTCTCCAATTTTAAAATTTTCAAATTTTACTGCACGACTTTTTCGATAAAGCCGAACAATAATTTAGAATTAATCTGCAATCAATCTAGTACTACCAACCAATACAGTAAATTTAATTGGTGCTTGTTCGCCATTCGGAGTTGTAATTACAGCTACGAAAGTTTGACTTTGGACACGTTGAGCATTAGAAGAATAAAGATCCCATACATCCATTTCGCATGTATAATTATCATATTCTGAGTTGCCCAATTCTTCATGATTAATTGTTCTAACTAAATCGCCTGTAGCTGTGTAAATATCAATTGTACATTTAGCTGGTAATTTAGTAAAGTATATTTTAGTATCATAAGCTGATTTCTGAGCTTCGTGAGTCAAATAATAAGGATTAGGTACTACTTTAACTTTTTCAAGTTGACCTTTTGTATAATTATTATCTGCTACGCTTGTAGCTTTTACTTTAGCTCTAACAGTTGCACCAGTAATAGGGAAGCCAAAAGCTCCGCCCGCTACTTTAGCCATTACTTGGTCTCCAGCTTTGAAATCTTCTCCGAATACTCTATTAGCTTTTATTGGCACTTCCCATAATCTTCCATTTCCGACGAAGCAGCCTTTATAAGCATAATCAAATATATACATAGCACCACTGATATTAATTGCGTTTACGAAATCAAGCGTGTCGCCATT
>CAZIIZ010000227.1:0-5497 GCA_964539225.1 uncultured Hyphomicrobiales bacterium
CTCATAAATTTGAGCTTTTGCTTGGGAATATTCTTCCAATGGTGGTAATGTTTTGGTGATGTTTATGCGAAATGTAGTATCTGCTTGCAATTCTCCGCGGATAACTAACAACTCTGTATAGGGCAGTTCTACTCCATTTACAGTTTCTTCGCAAGAATAAGTAAACAAAGCAATTACGGCGATGGCGATTATATTAAGATATTTTTTCATAAAATTTTCCTTCTTTCTAATAGATAATTAAAATTTAAAACTTAATCCGAAAGTCGGAATTATCGGGAACAAGGTTACCTGTTTTACTTTTTTTGTGCTTTGATATGTTTGTTCATCGTAGTCATTTCCGATATACCAAATAAATGGATTGCGGCGATTATACGCATTATAAATATTTATTGAAAATTGAAAAGGTAAATTGAACCATTGGAATTTATACATAAAATTTAGATCAAGTTTGTGGAATGGTGGCAAACGTTGAGCATTCTTTTCGCTAAACAAATATTTATTCTCGCCTGAATACCATACGCTTCCATCTGGAGTTAAAGGTTCGAATCCGTAAGTACCTGTAGGCATAGTATATGCTTGTCCTGTGCCATACACCCAAGAAGCTCCAAGCTCCCACCGTTTACCCAATTGATAATTTAAAGTGATTGACACGTCGTGCCGTCTGTCGTATCGTGGATAGAACTCTTTGCCATTATTTAATTCATCGAATTGACGTTTAGTCCACGATAATGTATATCCTATCCAGCCGGTCAATTTTCCAATTCGTTTATTTAGAAAGAATTCAAGACCATAAGCTTTGCCAGAACCGAAAGTGAATTGCGAATCTAAAGGCACTCCGAATGAGAATCCGGCATTTTCTTTATATTCGATCAAGTTTTCCATAGATTTATAATATCCTTCTATCGAAAACAAATATTCTCCCTCATTGAATATATACTCATATCCTAATACCGATTGCCAAGAGCGTGATGGTTTAATCTGCTCATTCGACGGATACCAAACGTCAGTCGGCAATGGAATATCATTACGAGCAATCATGTGCAGGAATTGATTCGCAAGAGCTGTAGAAGCAGTAACTGAAGAATTCTCGGTCAATGAATAGGACAATGACAATCTAGGCTCGAAACTGAAGTAATTACCTTCGGAGAAATAGTAACCTCTAACTCCGAGATTGGAATTGAGCAAATCGGTAATCTTCCATTCGTCTTGAATATATAAAGCCGCGTCTAAAGTTTTAATTAATTTAGCAGAACTCGGATGCAATTCTAAATCGCCAAAATCGGCGAAAGCGTCCACGTTGAAATTGTGAAACGTAACTTCTGCACCGGATTTGATAGTATGATCTGCATTCGGGAAATACTGAGTTTCTAAGCGGAATAAATAATCTTCGATTTTGGATTCTGATTTCCAATCTCGAGTATTTGATTTATCGTCGCCCAAATCTATATTAAAATTATAGTTGGTGTAAATCAAAGATAAATTAGTAAAAAATGTAGGCGACATAATGTGCATCCACCGAATATTGGCGGTCTGATTGCCCCAAAATATACCGAAATTTTCTTCTTCGCTATCGGGCGATTCCAATACGTCTCGGCAGAAAAATCCACTTACAAACAGCCTGTCGCTTTGCGAAAGTTTGTAATTGATTTTAGCATTCAAATCGTAAAAATAATAATTTGGAGCATCTTTAGCGTCTGAAGCCAAACCCAAAAGCAAATCCAAATACATCCTACGTCCGGAGATCATAAATGAACAATTGTCGTTAATTGGTCCTTCTAAGGTTAATCGAGAACTAATCAAACTGATGCCTCCAGAACCGGATAATTTATCCTTAGTACCTTCCTTCATAGTCATATCTATCACGCTGGACAGCCTACCGCCATATTCAGCCGGGAAAGCTCCCTTGATTAGCTTGATGTCTCGAAGTGCGTCAGAATTAAATGAACTTAAAAACCCACCTAAATGCGAAGGGTTATATACAATTACTCCATCGAGCAATACCAAATTCTGATCCGGCGAACCTCCACGAATATAAAGCCCGCTTGAAATTTCTGAACCGGCTTTCACTCCGGGCAATAATTGCAGAGTACGGAAGACATCGCTTTCGCCTCCGAGCGAAGGCATTTTCAGTACAAAATCCGGTTTGATTTCCATCGTGGATATTCTATTAACAGAATTTTTCATTTTATCGGCAGTTACGACTACTTCTTCGGTTTTAATATCTTTGGTTATTAATTTAATATTTAGCGTAATATCCTTATCAATATCTAATTGCTCTGAATATGTGCTGTAGCCGATGCCATGCACTATCACCCAATATTTTCCCTTTTCTAACTTAGGAATTGAGTAAAATCCGAATTTGTTAGACACTGCTCCACGGATTGGTCGTATGTTCGGTACAGTATCGGTATATATTCCTACGCTGAGTCCGATTACATTTTCTCCGCTTTTGTTTTCGGATAAAGTACCCGAAAGCGAATACGTCTCAGCCGTTCGAGCCTGACTTAAAGAAAGCAAGAAGCATAATAATATTGAAATTATGCTTATACGTGATGTTTTCAATTGACTATTCCCTCATTTTAAATTTATCCCTAATACAGGCGTAAAAATCATACTAAATTTTGGATTTAATAAAATCAAGATAAAACTTAGGCGGTCGAGTAGCCTTCATAGTTTTACTATTCATAAAGCAATGCACTGTGTATCCACGAGCCAATAATTCGTCGCCACGATACACGCAGTAATTCCAACGAACTTTTGCCGATATTTCTGCTTTTAATTCAGTTTCTATACGCAAAATATCGTCGTAAAATGCAGAATTAATAAACTCAGCGTGCGACTCCACTAAAGGAAGATAATATCCTTCAGACTCATAATGAGTATATGGAGTGCCGAATGAACGCATCATTTCGGTGCGTCCTATTTCAAAATAAGTGAAATAGTTCCCATTATACACTACGCCCATTTTATCTGTATCTGCATATCGCACTCTATGCTCAAAGCTGTGTTTCATAGTATCCATAAATATTTCCTGATATTTTAAAGACGGTTATCATTAAATCAAGTTACAAAAATAATTAATATTAGCTTATAAAAAAAACGATTTGGATATTCAAACGAATTACTTTAAATTTGTATAACATTTGTATAATAATTATTATTTACTTTTTTGGATTATGAAATGTTTGGGATTCATAATTTGGCTGAGCCAATTAAAACAATTGTGATTTATACTATGGTCTCCTTAGTCTTTACTGCCATTTCAATGTTAATATACAAATTTGGGAGCAAAAATTGGCATTTCGCCATTGGCAAATTCTTTATCGAAATGGTTTTTACTGCTTGTTGGTGTTTATTGCCTCTTCGTGTACTTAGTGAATTAATGCCCACTTGGAGCAACGAATGGTGGTTTTACGTAGCATTTTTCGCACTCATACTTACGCAAATCAAGAGAACAATCGCTTTCCAAAGCTCCATAATAAAGAGATTAAGAAGTTTAAATAAAGGGCTTGAACTCAATAATAAATAATAGTTTTACTACTCTGCTCAAAATCTATGCATTATACACATCTTCGACTATTTATCTATATAACCGAAAATGTGATAATGCTTAGAAATGTTGCTGGAGGATTTACTATTATTTTGCTTTCGTATCTTGTTAATTCCTTAGCCCTTCAATCGAAATTATACAAGTTTATAAATTAATTTCCTTATTTTTGTATCTTGCGTGTCAGTTTGGCATTGACTATTAATTAAAGCATAAATATTGATAAATCGTAATTGTATAATATATTTCGGAGAAAGCAAACATGAAGCAAACATTATTCGTTTTAGCAATTGCATTATTGATAGGTGGCTGCGGCTCGAAGCAGAAATCAGACAACGAAATAATTCGCCCATCCCAAGAAACTGTTATAAATTATTCTGACGGTTCCGAAGATAGAGAAACTATTAATTACGTTTACGAAAAGCCTACCGACAGATTCTGGATTAAGGCTATTCATAAAGATAGCACAGGCAAGCAATTCTCCGTGGTCAATAGAACATTAGACCCCAAAACTCGTATGCCAATCCAAGAGTATGCAGTAGATGAATTAGGCGAGACCGATTATATCTATGAATTAGAATACGCTCCTGATACTTACCTGCTTTTGAAAAAAGTAGAATATAACAACAGAACAATTGCTCTGGAAAATAAATCAGCTGAATACTCTTATACATATAAAGATGGCGTTTTGATTACCAGTACGACCGTAACTTACTCCACTGATTCTAATTATATAAATGTGGACAACTCAAAAGTAACTGACGAAATTACAATCAGATACTTGCCTTCCGCTGCTCAACGCAGCCAAGGGACAATTGAGACTTTTAATAGAGTAGAAAAACATAGAAAATATGCAACTCCGCAATTAATCGAACAGTGGGAATTGAAAAACATTAAGTCCGGCGATATTTATTACACAGAAGAAACTAAATTCGACACTAAAGGCTTTCCTATCGAATATATATCGACCGACCCAACTGCCGGCGACGATCATCGTTTCAGCAGAGAATATTACGTAGTGAAATCTGACGATAAAGGCAGAATCGCAGAATTAACTCCATATTCTAACGAAAAACGAGACAGCCTCGGCAAAGACGCATTGATGTGGAAATTTAGCTACGATAATGATGGAAGAATTAAACAAGTAAATGAATTCATGCTAAATGTGGAAAATAATAAATTCGATTTGACTCATGGTCGAGAAGATTATACTTGGTACGCAGTAGCTCCAAGTCAATTGGAATTAAGCACCGCCGGAGTAATTTCCGAACATTTCTGTCAGCATAGAAAAGTGTATTCCAAGACTGCTACAATAATTGAGAAATTCAATAAAGCAGAGAAAATTACTATTACTAAAGTAGCCTCGATGGAGGGCGGATTCCCTACCCAAGCTTTGCCGGGTACAGTTACTCGCAAGTCAGTAGTTAAATTTGAAACAGTACAAAAATAAATTAATAAATTAGTTTTGAAAAAATACGAGAATAATTGATGTCGTTTCTAAAGAAAATTAGTCCGAAGATGCCATTTAAAGAATTTAGACAAAAATATACCCGAATACTCGGCTTCGTAGCCGGTTCATGGAAATTGCTATTCACAGCGTTTTTACTAAATATTGTATTCTCGATTTTCGAGACTATAAGCGTCGCACTTATCCAACCAATCATTCAGATAATATTCAACAAAAAAACATCGGTAGTGCAGGCGGCGGCGAGTGCCAATCCATTAGAAGCTCTTAAAAATTCATTCTATGAAACTATTCATCACTTTGTTAATATACCCAATTCGATGAACGATACTCTGATTCGATTGAGTATTTTAGTTGTAATAATTTTCACGTTTAAGAATTTCTTTAAATATTTAGCGAATGTAGCCGGCACAAAAGTAACCGAAGGCATTATCAAAAATATGCGAGACACAATTTTCAAGAAATTAACATCGCTCTCGGTTGAC
>CAZIIZ010000228.1:0-5486 GCA_964539225.1 uncultured Hyphomicrobiales bacterium
ATCTATGGCTCTTTCCGCACTAAACACAGGCAATTCATTATCCGTGATAACGATATCCCATTCTCTTTCATTTAACATATCCATTAGTTCGTCTTCGGTTTGCACTCTGACCATTTCAGGACTAAAACCTCCACGACGGATAGCGTGAAATACAAGAATAGCATCATCTTCAGAATCTTCTATCAATAATAATCTGATTATATTTTCCAAAGCGACTCCATTACCTATGCGGACTTTCATTTAACAACATCCAATACAATCCCAAACGACCAACTGCTTCCACAAAGTCAGCAAAATTAACAGGTTTGCGAATAAAACTATTCGCTCCTAATCTGTAGCCTTTTACTATATCTTCATCTTCAGAAGAAGAAGTAAGTATAACGACTGGTAATATGGCAGTTACATCATGTTTCCTGATAGCCTCTAAAACCTCTAAGCCGTCAATCTTAGGCAATTTTAAATCTAAAAGTACTACTTGAGGCATCTGATTAATGGCTCGTTCAGACCATACGCCTCGGCAAAATAAATAATCCAATGCTTGTTCGCCATCTCGCACTACTACTATTTCATTAGCTATGTTATTTTTCTTCAATGCTCTGATTGTGAGCAATTCGTCGTCGGCATTGTCCTCTACTATCAATATTACCTTTTCCACTTTAACATCTTCTTATAGTTAATCATATTTGAGTACATAAAGATATATATTTTTTTTAATATATCCAAATTATTAATGAAATTATTATGGAATGGTGCTTACTTTAAAATATTTTTTGCAAATATCGACAATTATACGTAATTTTACATTTAGTTGTTTAGCTAAACGAATAAGTATTAAAGGAATGAATTGTGAGAGAAAAGGTAGAAATTTTCAAAGTGCTTTCGGAAATTAATAGAGTGCGTATATTAATGATGCTTCTAAATAAATCGCTTTGCGTGTGCGAGATAACAAATGTACTCCAGCTTTCGACGGCGACAGTTTCGAATCATTTAGCTTACTTGCGGGATTGCGGATTTATAGAGGATTCTAAAGACGGCAAGTGGATAAATTATCGCATCTCAAATAGTACTGAAGGCAGCATGGTTCGCACTATATTAGAATTACTTCCGAATTGGTTCAGCGAGGAAGAAATTGTAATCAACGATATTCAAAAGATATTATCTGTGGATAGATTTACAATCAAAAATATGTGCAGTTGATTCATTGCGAATTCGATTGAACGCAATCTATAGCATAATTCATTCAAATATTATCGAAAGTAAACAATGCGAAATAATAATTCAAATAGCGAGCCGCAGAATGCACGCAAATATTTCCTATATGCCTTAATTCTGCCCGTGTGGTACTTAATTTATAGTAATTTGCAAGCAGTTGCGGACTATTTTACATTCAATCTGCTCCAGATGCCGGCAGGCGAACACCTAACTGAAGCCATCCGATTCTTCATCTTCGAAGTTCCGAAAGTTTTGTTATTACTTACGCTTATCGTTTTCTTCGTTGGGATTCTCCGTTCATTCTTTTCGGCAGAAAAGACACGCAAAATGCTCGAGGGTAAACCACTTTTCGTCGGGAATGTAATGGCTGCGAGCCTCGGTATCGTAACGCCGTTCTGTTCTTGCTCGGCTATACCATTATTTTTAGGATTTGTGGAGGCTGGTATCCCAATTGGTGTTACTTTTTCCTTCCTTATAGCCGCTCCTATGATCAACGAGGTAGCGATTGTATTACTTCTGGGAATGTTTGGATGGAAAACGGCTCTGATTTACGTCAGTTCAGGATTATTTATAGCCATTCTGAGCGGCTGGGTAATAGGCAGACTCCGCATGGAACGATTTGTGCAGGATTGGGTTTACAGCGTGAAGTCGAATCAAGGCAATCTGCCTCAGAATTTGCTCACTTGGGACAATCGTGTAGAATTCGCGTTCACGGCTGTGCGAGATATAGTCTCGAAGGTATGGATTTACATCGTGATTGGAATAGGCGTGGGAGCCGCTGCACACGGTTATGTTCCGACTGACTTCATGGCACAGTATATGGGACGAGATGTGTGGTATTCTATTCCACTTGTGGTTCTGCTTGGAATACCTATGTATGGCAATGCAGCCGGTATTGTTCCGATTGTACAAGTTCTGCTCAGCAAGGGAGCATCTTTGGGTTCAGCTTTAGCATTTATGATGGCGATTATAGGACTTTCGCTTCCGGAAGGAATAATTCTGAAGAAGGTTTTAAAACTTCCATTATTATTTGCATTCTTTGGGATAACGGGCGTAGGAATTATGCTTGTCGGATATTTATTTAATTACTTATTTTAATATATTCTATATTAGAATGATTGAAAAAGATAGTGCATTGACAATAGAAAATAGTTTAATGTTTTAAATCATAAACGCATTGCGTTCATTCCGCTTTATAATATTCGTATTCCATAATAGAATACATATATTATAGAGCATAATTAATTCATTCTGCTCTATAATTCGAGGGTTTTGCTTTAGAATGAAAGGGTTTTGTTCCAGAATGAAAGAGTTTTACTCCAAAACTCAAGGGTTTTGTTCCAGAATGTAAGGGTTTTACTCCAAAACTCAAGGGTTTTGTTCCAAAATGAAAGAGTTTCACTCTAAAACTCAAGAGTTTTGCTTTAGAATGTAAGGGTTTTTCTCCAATACTCAAGGGTTTTGCTTTAGAATGAAAGGGTTTTACTCTAAAACTCATGGGTTTTGCTATAGAATGAAAGGGTTTTACTCCAAAACTCATGGTTTTTGCTTTAGAATGAAAGGATTATATTGCATAATTAAGCAATTATTATACTGAATGCAAACAGCATTAAGTATAATATAAATAATGATATTATATATTAGTTAATTATGCTTATTAATATTAGTATTCATAAGCATAATTAAGCAATTATAAATGATAATCGCCTAATTATCCGCCTGTTTATCTTCAAAATACTGCTGAATATATTCAATTATTATAATAATTCGTATATTTTTAACAATAATTGAAAAAAGTATTTGGATATTACAATAATTCATAAGTATATTTGCAATACCGAATTATGTAATTATCAACGGAGAAAATATGGCTGACTACATCCCAAACGCAGATCGTCAATTCAAGGATTGGCTGAATAATTTTATCGACGTAGCTAACGTAAATTTAACTTTACTTGGGCTATCCACTACCGAAATGACTTCATTGGTATCCGAAAAGGATAATCTCGACAAAGGAATTTCTGCAAGCGAAACCGCAACTGCTGCAGCCAAAGCTGCAACTGAAAAGAAAAAAATCGCACGCAAGAAAGTGGAAGCCACAACTCGTGCATTCGTGAAAAGAATTCAAGCAAAACCGGACGTACTGGCTAACGTCAAGAAGCAATTGCAAATAACCGTTCCCGGAAATACTCCAGCGCCTCCTCCGGTTCCTTATGCTCCGATTGATTTGATTGCAAATATAATCGGAAGCGGTACAAACGAACTCACATGGAAGCGAAACGGAAACAGAAATTCTATATTATTTGTTGTAGAGGCTTTAGTCGAAGGCGAAACTGAGTATAAATCTGTATTTACTTCGCTAAAAACTAATTTCGTGCATTCAGGCAATAAGCCCGGTGCGAAAATCACTTATAGAATTCGCGCCCAGCACGGCACAACTCTTTCATTGCCATCGAACGAAGCTGTAATCAATGGTTAAATGAAGGTAGCCGATAGCAGAATTCATCAAAAAATTTATGGATTTAAAACAGCCCGAAATTGATTGCAGTATCGGGCTTTATTATTTGATATAACATATAATAATATTGAGGACTTATGAGACGAAGTATAGTAATTGCGATAATATTATTAATGGTTTCGCCATTAGTTATATTATCGGCGAAGCCGAATGCAGCAAAAGTAAAGCTGATTTACTTCCATGCGACCACGAGATGCGAAAGCTGCTTAAAGATTGAAAAATTTACAGAGATGGCTGTAAACGAATTATATGCGAATGAATTAAAATCAGGCAAACTTGAATTCAGTTCGCTCGACTTTATGGAAGAAAAAAATGAGAAGTTAGCAAAAAAATATTCGATTGACTCACAAAATCTTATACTTTCAGTAATTACGAAAGGGAAAGAAAAAAAGTGGATCAATCTTGAAGCAATTTGGGACAAAATTGCAAGTTACGAAGAATTCAAATCATACATTAAAGATAATATTTCAAAATATTTAAAGTAAAATTAAGGAAAAACAAAATGGAAATCAAAGTATTAGGCACCGGTTGCGCAAAATGCAAAACATTAGAAGAGAAAATTAGAAAAGTTGTAATGGAAAACAAAATAGATGCAACGATTTCTAAGGTATCGGACCTTCCCGAGATTATGAAATACGGGATAATGATGACTCCGGGCATTGTAATCGACGAAAAAGTAGTGCATTATGGTTCAGTTCCAAATGAAAAAGACATTCTCCGCATGATAAACGAGGCATAATTCAATGAAAAATATTATAACTATAGCAATTATAGCTTCAATTGCGTTAATTTCATGCCAAAAGCAAAGCAACCCAAAGCCGGCTGCAAAACCTGCGGTTACGAATTTAGCAACTGCGAAGATAAAGTTCTTAGAAATAGGTTCGGATAAGTGCATTCCATGCAAACAGATGAAAGTAGTAACCGAGAATATAGTCAAAAAATATACAGATGAATTAGCTTTTGAGTTCATTGACATCAATAAAGATGAGAATGCAACAGAAAAATATAAGGTTCAATTAATTCCGACGCAGATTTTCTACAATCAAAAGGGCGTTGAAATATTTCGACATGTCGGTTACTTTCCTGAAGAAAAGATTGACTCGCTTCTGCAAGCGAATGGCTTAAAAATGAAGCAGAAATAAGGAAATCAACATGGAAAGTGGATATTTGGATAGTTTATATGCTATGCTGAACGGTTCAATTCCTTTAGCGGCATTCGCATCTTTCGTATGGGGAGTCATGAGTATTGTAATCTCTCCCTGCCATCTTTCAACCATTCCCTTAATTATTGGATTCTTACAGAGCAAGAATGTAAAAAGCTATAAAATGGCTTTATTCCTAAGCACGATGTTTTCAATCGGGATTCTGCTTTCGCTAATCTTAGTTGGAAGTATTACATTCGCATTAGGGCGGCTTGTAGGCGACGTCGGAATGATTGGAGATATTCTCATAATTGCTATATTCTTAGTCTTCGGGCTTTATTTCTTAGATGTGCTGAAGTTAGATTGGAGCATATTTAAGGTAAAACCGAGCAAAAGTGGAGGAATTATAGATGCGATGACTTTAGGATTTATCTTCGGTATCGGACTCGGACCCTGCACTTTTGCATTCATGGCCCCGATTCTGGGAGTAATGTTCACAATGTCTTCAGGCGATATATATATTCCTATAATATACTTTGCATCTTTCGCATTCGGACACTGCTTGGTTATAGCCTTAGCCGGAATGATGGGAGAAATTGTCAGCAAGTATTTAA
>CAZIIZ010000229.1:0-5481 GCA_964539225.1 uncultured Hyphomicrobiales bacterium
CGCCCGGTACCACGTTCGCATCGACTAAAAATACACCGATACCAATTCCCATTAATGCGGCACCTATAGTAATAAACAGGTAATCCACAATTGGCAATTTTTTAATTTTGTCTGTCATACAACACCAAAAGTTTAACAAAAATCTAAATATTATTCTCAAAGCAATTATTTTTTTAGGACTGCAAAATTAAGTAAATCTTTTTGAAATAAATAGGTATATTTTGAGTTAAGATTCAATTTATCAACTATTTAGTTTAATATAAGCTTTAGCATCAAATTTTTTGCTAGTACTATTGAAACTCATATACCGAATTTTACCAAATATCGGACGATTAAACCAAGCTCTATCGTGAACTCCTCCAATACACCAAGCAATTCCGGCATAACCATTAGGATCTCTCCCGTCTATTGAATAAGTATCATTCAGTTTAATAGCATATTCCAAAGCGATTTCTGGATTAGTAGTCCATTCCAATATTTTCTTAGCCCAATACATACGCATATATGCACTCATTTTTCCGGTATTGAGCATTTCAGATTGAGCGGCATTCCAAAGCGGGTCGTGAGTTTTAGCAGATTCTAATTCGTCATAGAAATAATTATACTCTCGTATATCGCCACGATGGTCATTCAATGAAACTTTAGCCCAATTCGGGAATCCATCGAAATTATCATAATTTGGGTTATGCAAACATAAATTATCGGATAATTCTTTCCGCACAATTAATTCTTCTAAAAATGAAGAAGTATTTGCATCTTCGAATGGCATAATCCCAGCTTTTTCGCAATGGTGGACTACTGCTAATGCAATTTGTAGTGATGATATTTTACCGAAATGTAGAAACGGCGACAAATCAGAACAAAATCGAAGCTCTGGATAATTTCGTTTCTCTGCGTAATATTCTAATCGTTTATCTATAAATCTTTCTAAAATATTTTTTGCTGATTTTTCTGTTGGATAGAAATCAAATTTTCCTGTATAGGATTCAATGAGCAATTCTGCACCATTGATTTGGTCTGGAATCTGAATTCTGAATTTTTCAGAATCAATTTGTTTATGTACATTAGGAATTGCGGATAAATATTCGGGCAATAATCTGTGAATTTTGGGTCTTAAAGTATATGCAGCGTATTCCAATTTATTCGAGACTAATTTGCAAGGCACAATATTATGGGCATCGACTTCATAATGTGGAATATCAATAAGTTCACTTAGCTGAGTATTCCAGGCTTGTTTGATTTTCAAAGGATCGAAATCGGTAATTAACATTCCCACATTATTCAATTTGATAAACTCCGGCAGCACTTCTGAGTGTTTTCCTTTGAGAATTGCGAATGGAATATTCAATTTAGCCAATTGCTGTTGAGTGTCATGTAATCCAGCTAACATATATTTTAATATTTCTTCATTGGCATTTAAGAATTCAGGTTCTAGCACAAAACAGCATATCAAATTAACATTATGTTTTATGGCATTTTCTAAAGCCCAACTCAATGCGATATTGGATTCGACTCTTTGGTCTCTACTAATTTTATAGCATACCATCCCCAAACAATAGTTATGCGTATTAAGCTTTTGCACTCGGTTTGCTATCATAATCATATTTCTCCGTTTCCTCTGCTTTTGTTAAATTATCATAGTAATTAATTAATAGTCAATATTTATCCAATTTATTCGTTTCTTAAGTAAATATGGCAAACATAAACGAACTAATTTAATTAATTTTACATATTTTTGAAAATTATTATTGCAAATATAAAATAATATAATTAAATTAACGAATTCATTTTTTGTGCTTTATGAAAGAGTATATAAAATAGTTGGTATGAAAAATAGTTTTATACAAAATAAATGCTGAGAGGTAATTAGATGAGATTTTTACGACGGATTAATTCCTTAATTTTGTCGGCGTTTTTATTAAGTAGTACTGTGCTAAATGCACAAATTGACTACAAGGAAAAAATTGTCGGCAAGCACTCTGACGAAACAGTTGGAGTCTTTGTGAATGAAAAGAATACAATGGTCGCTACTTGCAGTTTAGATGAGACCATTAAGCTTTGGAGTCTGCCCGATGGAAAAGAATTACGCACTTTACAAGGACATTTCGGTCAAGTAAATAATATTTCTTTTTCCGGCAATGATCAATATTTAGCCAGTGCTTCAGCGGATTTAACTATTAAAATTTGGGATGTCAATAACGGAAACGAGATAAAAACTATGAAAGGGCATACCGATAAAGTTATTGGGGTGTACTTCTCTCCCGATGACAGCTCGACATTTGTAGCAAGTACTAGTTTTGACAAAACAGTTAAACTGTGGGACGTAAGAATGGGAAAAGAAATCAAAACTCTTTCCGGTCATACAATGGCTACAAATAACGTAGCCTACAGCTATGACGGATTGTATCTTGCTTCTTGTAGTGATGATAAGACGATTAAAATTTGGTCAACCGATTTAACTACCAAAGTTCCTTTAAAAACATTGACCGGACACGAAGCCCCAGTATTATCTTGCATCTATAGCTTCGATAGTAAGTTATTGGCTTCTTCAGATCAAAAAGGAAATATTTATATCTGGCAAATGCCTGAAGGATACTTATTAAAGAAAATCAAAGCACACAACGAATTAGTGCAAGACATTTCATTTGCTCAAGATAATCATACTTTAGTAAGTGGAAGTTTAGATAAATCGATTAAATTATGGGATGCTGAGACTGGAACTAATATTTTCACTAAAAATATTGATAGCGAAGTATGGTCAGTCGATCTTACTAGTGATGCAAGTATAATTATTGCCGGATGTGCCGATGGTACTGTGCGATATTATACCAAAGAGAAACCAGATCAGAAAACCCCTCAAACTCCGAAAATTAAAAAAGGATCAAAATAATGAAACTTATTAAATCATTAGGAATAGGACTTGGAATTTGCTTTGCTTCTTTTAATGCAAATGCACAATTTACATCGACTGTTGTTTCATTGACCGGTACTGTTTTAGATCAAGGATCAAAGAAACCAACCTCTATCCAAATTGAGGTATTTGACAAAGACGGTGATAAATTTACAAAAGCCAAAAGCAACTCAAAAGACGGATATTATTTTATCACTGGATTTAAACCCGGAGAAACGTATTCAGTTAGAGTGCTCGACATCAAGTATCTAAAGAATAGTTTTGATTTTACAGTACCGAATACTGATAAGTATTCAGAGTATTCTCGTGATATATTAGTTGTACCATCAAGAATTGATACAGATATTCCTTTATCTGTTATCCCGTTCGAGATTAACAAATCTAATTTACGCCCAGGAGCAGATAATTTCTTAAATGAATATGCTCAGATACTCTTAGAAAATCCAAAAGTTAAAATCAATTTAGAAGTGTTTCCGGATAATAATTTAGATAAATCTAAAAATAGAATTATCACTAATGGCAGAGCCGAAGCTCTAAAAAATTATTTTGAAAAAGCTGGAATAGAAGCTTCGAGAATCGCAATCAAAAATTTTGATACTACTGATCCCAAGAATCCACCTCCGTCCGAAAAGAGAGCGAAGGGTAAGCGATATGTTGGTTCTGTATATTTGAATATTTCTGCGTTATAATGTAATATAAGAACTAATAGATTTAAAAAAGGCTGTCTTTTACTTGAAAACGAGTAAAGACAGCTTTTTTTTACAATTATAGACAAAACATTGTGATTTAGGTTAATAATTATTTTGTTCATTCGTTTAAACGTATATTTGAAGAAAATAATTATAACAATTGACACAAAAGAATACTATTTTAAAAATATATTATGAAAGTGAAAATGAAAGTAGAAGTAGTAATGCCCAAAATGGGCGAATCTTTGCAAGAAGGCACAATCATCAAATGGCTAAAAAAACCGGGCGATAAAGTGGAAAGAGACGAGATGATTCTCGAAATATCAACTGATAAAGTGGATACTGAAGTTCCTTCGCCAGTTAGCGGGATGCTTGTAGAAGTTTTGGCTCAAGAAAACGAAACAGTTGAAGTTGGGAAAATAATTGCATTTATCGAAACATCTTCTGATGCTGCTGTGGTGTCAACTCCTGCTCCGATTGGAGAAGTCGTTGATACACCAAATGCTATTCCTGCCGAATCTGTTGCTTCCGCTAATAATGTAGAAGTAGTAATGCCCAAAATGGGAGAATCATTGCAAGAAGGCACCATTATCAAATGGCTAAAAAAGCCAGGCGATAAAGTAGAAAGAGACGAGATGATTCTCGAAATATCTACTGACAAAGTGGACACAGAAGTTCCTTCTCCGGTTAGTGGAACACTTGTGCAAATATTAGCTCAAGAGAATGAGACTGTAGAAGTCGGTAAAGTAATTGCATGGATTTCTACATCACAAAGCAGTAGTGTCAATACTACTGTTTCTACTCCGAGTGTAGCTCCAAACAAAGTTGCTTCTGCTCCGATAGATGTTCCAGTCAATGCCACTATGGAGATACCTCGTAAATATGGAGAAGCATTCTTTTCGCCATTAGTGAGAGCAATTGCCGAACAAGAAAAAGTATCTTTAGAGGAATTAGCTCAAATTAAGGGTTCTGGAATAGAGAATAGAATAACAAAAGAAGATCTTCTTACTTACTTAGAATATAGAAAAACGAATGGAGTGCAATCTTCAACTGCCACAGCTCCTATTTCGCAAGCAATCACCAAAGCTCCAGAAACAATTCCAGCAACTCGTCCTACCGCTGCGGTTACTCATTCTATTCCTGGGGTTACAAGCCCAACAGTTTACGGAGCAGATACTGAGATTATTCCTATGGACAGAATGCGTTCGCTAATTTCTCAGCACATGGTGAATTCGGTTCATACTTCGCCCCACGTAACAAGTGTTGCAGAAGTTGACGTTACTGAAATTGTTAAATTTAGAAATAAACATAAAGCTGAATTTGAAGCAAAAGAAGGATATAAACTTACCTTCACTCCGTTTTTCGCAAAAGCAGCCGTCGATGCCGTAAAAGAATGCCCTATGGTTAACGTTAGCGTAGATGGCAATAATATTGTAAAACATCGCAGAATCAACCTTAGCTTCGCTACTGCTTTAGACGATGGCAATCTGATAGTACCGGTAATTAAAAATGCAGATACATTGAATATTACCGGAATAGCTCGTTCTGTATTTGATTTATCTACTCGAGCCAGAACAAAGAAATTAAATCCTGACGATATTCAGGGCGGTACTTTCACTATCACAAATGTCGGTACTTTCGGTACACTATTCGGCACACCAATTATTAATCAACCCCAAGTAGCAATTATGGGAATTGGTGCTATTGAGAAACGCCCAGTGGTTCGTACTTTTAATGGCGAATCAGTAATAGTGATTCGAGAGATGTGCTACGTGTCCCTTACCTATGATCACCGAGTAGTTGATGGTATGCTTGGCGGCAAATGTTTGGCTGCTATAGTTAAAAGCCTAGAAACAATGAATGAGAATACAATAGTTCTTT
>CAZIIZ010000230.1:0-5473 GCA_964539225.1 uncultured Hyphomicrobiales bacterium
ATGGATTTGGCTCGTGCTAAAGGCTACAAAATTGGTTTAGTAAGACCACAAACTTTATGGCCTTTCCCAACTGCTATTTATAACGAAGTTGGCAAAAAAGTAAAAGGTATCTTAACAGTAGAAATGAACGCCGGACAAATGGTCGAAGACGTTAGACTATCAGTAAATGGTGCTACTCGTATTGAATTCCACGGTAGAATGGGCGGAATGATTCCTTCTCCGGAAGAAATCTTAGAAAAATTTGAAGAACTATTTATCAATGGAGGAAAATAATGAGCGATATTAAAAGCGACATCGTTTGTCCAGAAAATTTAGTATATACAAAACCGGATACTTTGACTGATACCCCATTGCACTATTGCCCGGGTTGCGGTCACGGTACTGTTCATAAAATTCTTATGGAAGTTGTTGAAGAAATGGGTATCCAAGGCGAAACTATCGGTGTAGCCCCAGTTGGTTGCTCAGTATTCGCTTACCACTATATGAACATTGATATGCAGCAAGCCGCTCACGGTCGTGCTTGTGCAGTAGCAACAGGTATCAAAAGATGTTTCCCTGAGAGATTCGTGTTCACTTACCAAGGCGATGGCGATTTAGCTGCAATTGGTACAGCTGAAACTCTTCATGCTGCTAACCGCGGCGAAAACATCCTAACAGTGTTTATCAATAACGGTATTTATGGCATGACAAGCGGTCAAATGGCTCCTACTACTTTAGAAGGTGCTACTTCGACTACTTCTCCTCACGGTAGAGATATTGCTACTATGGGTCATCCATTGAGAATTAGTGAATTATTAGCTCATTTACCAGGCGTAGCTTATGTAACTCGTCAAGCAGTTAACACTCCGGTAAATGTACGCAAAGCTAAAAAAGCATTGAAAAATGCCTTAGAATATCAGAAAAAAGGTCTTGGATACTGTTTAGTAGAAATAGTAACCAATTGCCCATCTAATATGAAATGTACTGCACTTGTAGCAAATAAATTCGTGGAAGAAAAGATGATTCCTTTCTATCCGCTTGGTGACATTAAAGTTCCGGAGGTAAAGTAATATGACTGAAGAAGCAATTTTCTCAGGTTTCGGCGGGCAAGGCGTACTCTCTATGGGTATGATGCTAGCTTATGCAGGTATGATCGAAGGCAAAGAAGTTTGCTGGATGCCTGCTTATGGTCCGGAAATGCGTGGCGGTACTGCTAACTGTATCACTATAATTTCTGATGAACCAATCAGTTCTCCAATCATTGCTACTTACGATACAGTTGTAGCTTTAAACCAACCATCAGTAGATAAGTTTGAATCGAAAATCAAACCGGGCGGAACTATGATTGTTGAGAAATCAACAGTTACTAATATGCCTACTCGTACTGATATTAATGTAATCGTAGTAAATGGAAACGAAGAAGCTCTTAAATTGAATAATCTAAAAGTATTAAATATGATTATTCTTGGTGCTTTCCTTGCTGCTCGCAAGACAGTAAATATCGAAAACTTAGTTAAAGCCTTATACAAAGCTTTACCTGAGAGACACCATAAATTGATTCCGCTTAACGAAAAAGCAATCAAAATCGGTATGAGCTACGTAAAATAATTCTAAACCCATAAAAGCGGTATAGACTATCCCCCATTTCCATTCGGATTTGGGGGATTTTTTTTGTTTGTTTATTAATGAATTATTTTGTAGTTTTGTTTAAGATTTACTGAATATAAGGAAGTAAATCAAGACAGTAAATGTACAAAAAAAAGATACCAATGGAAATTATTTTGGGCTTGATCAGTATAATATTTTCAATTTTTATAATAGTTGGAATTATAGCTATTATTCCCTTCTCGTGTTACTTCCTTATCAAATATTTAAAGAAGAAGGGGATAATTTATAGGAATATTGGAATAATTATAATAATTGTTATAATAATTTTTATTGGTGGAAAGCTTATATTCGGACCAAGTGGATTTGGTCCTGAATACGACTCAGCTGTAATTAAGCAAAAAATAGGTGGCAAATTATTATGTAATTCCGTTTTTACTGCAGATTTACATTCTTGGGTATATGATGTTAGTTATAAATATATCAATACAAATGGCGATACTATTGATTTAAGTCGTGGAAGTTATTGCGGAAGAGAATGGAATAAAGATGAACAAATTCGAAAGTATAATAGTTGGTTAATTTTAGTAACTGGTGCATCTCATGGTTCAGAACGATTGATTTTAAAAAATATCGAATCCGATTCCACACTTGTATTTAACATTAATAATGAATTCATTGAAAATAATAGTCAGTGGAAAATTCTCCGAATAAAATCATTGCTTAATTATTGTTGTGCTGAAACAAAGATTGTCAATATATACCAGAATGTAGTTGTATTAAAGTATAAATTTAGAATAGACTCATCAAATACTGAAAAATATGATGAGCGATTGGTATCTTATCTGATAGACAATGATACGGGAAATCTAAGCATTATCAAAATTCAATAATACAATTAATAAAAACAAATTAAATTAAATTTTCCAATTGGTTTTGACAATATTGATTATACTTGATATGAAAGAAAATAGATAATGAAACATTTTCCCCAGCCGATGGACGTAATGAAAATTATGTTTCAATACATTGCCGATGCTTACAATTCCGCTCAGATGAAAGAAAAAGGAGTGCTGCAATTCTGCCTTCAGCATATAGGCGAAAATATTAATTGCTATTTCGTAGCAGATGGAATTGAAATGAAGTTTTTTGAAGGAGTCAGCGATAACTACAACGTAAGACTCGAATCTTCGTTAGCTAATTGGCTTTCGCTCGCCGAGAACAAACTAAATCCAATTTGGGGAGTAATTAGTCGAAAACTGAAATTTAAAGGTGATGTGTCGTACTTTAAAAAGATAATTCCAAATGATTTGTACAAAGTGGATTTAAGTGCTGTTGCTGACAGCATAACTGATTTCGAAGCAAACCCAAGCAAAAATTGGATAAAACCCAGAAGAGTTTTGCTAATCGACGCATCTCCACGTGGTACGAAAGGTTATACCAAACTGTACAGCGATAAAATCGAAGAATTCCTCAAAGAAACAGGCGTAGAAGTTAATCATATAATGCTTTCAAAGTATAAGATTCAGCCATGCTTAGGATGTTTGCAATGTTGGCTCAAGTATGAAGGCGAGTGCATAGTGAAGGACGACGTAAAAGAACTCTACGAGCAATACGAAGAAGCAGATTTGATAATTTACTCATTCCCTCTTTATGCTTACGGAGTACCCGGCACATTAAAGAATTTTATCGACCGAGGAGTAGTAACTCAATATCCTTATTTCGAGCAAGGAATTTCGGAAATCAGACATCCTCGCAGAATTAAGACAAATAAAGCATTTGTTGTATTTTCAATATGCGGTTTCCCAAGTTTCAGCCAATACAACTCGGTTAAAGAATTTTTCAAGTTGTATAGTCACAGCCATTACTCGCCGCTTGTTGCCGAAATTTATCGTCCGGGCGGAATATTCCTTTTGCAGAATCCATTTAATTACATGAAACTAATTCGATTTTTAGATGCTCTCCGCACTGCTACTCACGAAATTATTGAAATTGGCAAAATTAAATCAAGTACTCAAAGAAAATTGAATGTAAAAATAGATAAGAATTTATTTTTGCAAAGTACGAATAAATACTGGGATAATATGAATATAAATAATGATTCAAATTACTAAATATTACTGATAGTTATCCGATAATTAAAACATTAATAAATCAACAAATAAAATTCAATCATGAACACTTCAAAAGTAGAACAAATAGATTTTTTCAGTGAGCAACTTGGCAAAGAAATATCAATGTTAGTCTATTTGCCGGATGGATATAATCATCAAGCTAAATACCCAGTGCTATACTTTCTGCACGGTCGCAGCGGCGACGAAAATATTATGTTTGCGATTGAGCTGAACTTAATCGCAGATAAAATGATAGAAAATGGCGAAATTCAGCCGATTATAATTGTATGCCCCCGAATCGAAAACAGTCGTGGCATTAATTCATCGCCAATCTGCGGAGAAATCTCGGATTCATACGGTAGAATAATTAATGTCGGCATGTATGAAGATTACTTTATCGGCGAAGTAATTCCGCTAATTGATGCTAAATTTAGCACTATCCGCAATAGAGCCGGCAGATTCGTCGGTGGAGCATCCGGCGGCGGATATGCTGCACTACATTACGTCCTCCGCCATCAGGATATGTTCTCGAAAGTTGGCGGACACATGCCGGCTATCGAATTAACTCTTGAGGATGACGACAAACCATTTTTTACTGATATTGAGACTTGGCAAAAATACGACCCAATAAATATCGCAAGGAATAATAAGTTTGCTTACGATTTGGAAGTTTATCTCGATTGCGGCGACAAAGACGAAGGTCAATTCTACGAAGGCTGTGCTATTCTTCATCAGCTATTGACCGAACAAGGCATTAACTCACAGAATTATATATTTCCGGGCAACCATAGCGTTGCGTATATTCAATCAAATATCGCAAAGTATTTGAAATTTTATGGAATTTAATTTTAATAAAATAAAGGATAAAAATGAAAACTAAAGAAATAGCTGAGAAAATTAAAGAAGTAATGGGCTTAAATTACTATCCCGTTGGCGTGCAATTTACAGATAAAAAGCCGGAGAATGCAAAAGGATTTGTGTCGAAGGGCAATGGTTGCATTATGCCATTGATATTTACTGCCGCTAAGGGCAAAACCGTCGCATTCGATTCCGATACAACCGGCTGGGCTTGTTCTGCATTTTATTTGGGCTATCAGGAGTGGATATTCGAGGGCATTGAGTGCTATTTATCCGATAAGGAAGTTTGGGGCAGATCGCCGGAACGCTTTATCGAAACTCCCGAAAAGGCTAAGAAATTCATCGAGTCGCAAATTCCAGAATCAATCAGAGACAAAGCTGTTGTGTTCAAGCCATTATCCGATTTCGAAGACGGCGAAACTCCCGAACTCGTTATATTTTTCGCTAATCCCGACGAATTGAGTGCTTTGGTCTATGCCCTGCATTATCGCAATCCCGAGCAAGAAGACCTCGTAGTAACCAGATTTATTTCCGGTTGCAGTTCGGTGTTTACGTATCCTATGCAATTGAAATCGCAAGGCAAATTGAAAGCCGTCTGGGGAATGCACGATATTTCCGTTCGTAAGCGTTTGCCTAAGGATGTAATGACTTTGACTATGCCTTTCGAGTTAGTAACCGAACTCCACGATTGCTTAGACTCCAATTTCTTCATCACCGAACAATGGAAAATCATTAAAGAGCGTAATCAGAATTCAGTAAAAAGTGACGATACTTTACCTATTGCCAATTGAGCAAATTTCTAATAGATAGTCATTCTGAACACAGTGAAGAATCTGCTTTGCAATGGCTCGAGGAAAAAGCTGATCTGATCTTTGAGAGGAACATAAAATGTCTGAGTTCTACAACTTCATCTTCAT
>CAZIIZ010000231.1:0-5467 GCA_964539225.1 uncultured Hyphomicrobiales bacterium
TATAACAGTATCTTTTGGTAACTTTTGAGCGAATTCAGTATAATATTCGCGAGATTTCATTCTGCCATCGCAGCCAGCCATAACAACGAATTTCTTGATCGCTCCGGTTTTCACTGCATCGACTACTTTGTCGGCTAATGCCATTACTTGATTGTGAGCGAATCCACCGACGATTTCGCCAGTTTCGATTTCAGTCGGAGCGGTACATTTCTTCGCATGCTCGATAATCGCAGAGAAATCCTTATGACCCTTCGCATCTTCGTTGATATGCTTAAAGCCAGGGAATCCAACTACTCCTGTAGTATATATTCTATCGCCGTAAGTAGCTGATTTACGAGGCGGTACTAAGCAATTGGTGGTGAATAGCACAGGACCGTTGAAAGTCTCGAATTCCTCGGTTTGTCTCCACCATGAATGACCGTAATTGCCAACTAAGTTATCATATTTCTTGAATGCTGGATAATAATGAGCTGGAAGCATTTCGCTGTGAGTATAAATATCTACTCCGGAATCCTTCGCTTGCTCTAATAGCATTTCCATATCTCTTAGGTCATGTCCGGAGATTAAAATGCCCGGTTTTTTGCCCACGCCAACGTTTACTTTTGTAATTTCTGGATGTCCATAAGATTCAGTATGAGCTTTGTCGAGCAATGCCATAGCATCAACGCCGAATTTGCCAGTTTCTAGCACTAAAGCGATAAGTTCGCTTACTTCGATGTCCGTGCGTAAAATTTCGGCAAGTGCTTTCGACACAAAATCGAAAATTTCTTGCTCCGTGTATTTAATATGGGCTGCATGCTCGGCATAAGCTGCTAAACCTTTCAAACCATACATTACTAATTCTTTCAATGAACGAATGTCTGCATTTTCTTCAGCCATCACCCCGATTAGCATAGATTTCTCGTCGAATTGTTCGCCGGAATTTCCTGTCCAAGTAGCACAGTCTGGAAGATTCATGAACGAAATTCCGCTTTGTTCTAATTTGGTTTGCAAGGATTTACGCAATGATAAAGCTTTAGAAATAAAGTCCACAAAGAAAACTCTGTCGAAATTTACGTTGGTAATAGTAGAGAATAAAGAATTGATTATGAAGCTGTCGTATTCGCGACGCTCGATATTGGCTTCTTTAGCTCGTACGTTGAAATATGCAATTCCCTTAGTAATATAAACGAGCAAATCTTGAAGATTCGCCACATCGGCAGGCTTACCGCAATATCCGGCTTTAGACTCACAGCCTGTGCCGTTAGTAGCTTCTTGGCATTGAAAGCAAAACATAGTAACCTCAGAATAAGTAAATAAATAATATGTTTAATATCAGACTTAATTGTCTGAATAGATAAACGTAGTGAATTGGTTAATATTTTAAGTAATTTTCAAAATATTTTGACAAAATGCAAACTTTATTGTTAACGTTAGTAGTTAGAAGAAAAGGTTAATTGAAATTATGTCGAATTCTCCACAATTTTGAATATTTCAAATTAATTTCGTAAGATTGACGAAGAAACCGTCCGTAGATATTATTTATTTCTGTTCTCGACTAAATATGTTAAATATTATCTTGGATTCAAGTAATAAAATTTGAAAATTATATCATTTCTTTGTATAAAATATTGTTTTTTTTATTATCTTTGTCTTTAGTTAAATTATTCGGAATTATAGTGGAATAGATATTATGAAATTACTTCAGAAAATTGAGAAATTGAGCAATTTAATTGGTAACACTCCTTTACTTGAGATATCATACAAGTATAAAGGTAAAGAGAGAAGCATTTTTGCAAAAGCAGAATTTATGAATATGACCGGAAGCATCAAAGACAGAATGGCATATTTTATACTTCGTGGAGCTATTGCCAAAGGTGAACTTCGCGAAAATACTCACATAATCGAGGCTACAAGTGGAAATACCGGAATAGCATTTTCTGCGTTGGGCAGAGCTTTAGGATTCCCAGTTACTATTTTCATGCCTAATTGGATGAGCATAGAGCGGATTAATTTGATTAAGAGTCTTGGAGCAAATATCCGATTAGTTACCAAAGAAGAAGGCGGATTTCTCGGTAGTATTGAACTATCGCAGAAATTAGCGGAAGAAATCGGAAATGCTTTTTTGCCAAATCAATTTGATAATCAAGAAAATGTACGAGCCCATTATTCTACTACCGGACCCGAAATATGGTGGCAATTAGCTTTCCGCAATTTGCGTCCCGATGCTTTTGTAGCTGGAGTCGGTACTGGCGGTACTGTAATGGGAGTAGGTCAATTCTTTAAAGAACATAATAACGATATTAAAATTTATCCGCTGGAACCAGCAAATTCGCCAACTCTTACAACCGGGCATAAAGTAGGGAAGCACAGAATTCAGGGCATTTCAGACGAATTTATACCGGATATTGTAAAATTAGATCAGCTCGATCATGTAATCTCAGTTGATGACGGCGATGCAATTATTATGGCTCAAATGCTTTCGAATCAACTCGGCATAGCAGTTGGTATATCTGGCGGTGCGAACTTCCTCGGAGCAATTAAAGCCCAAAACGAGCTGGGCGATGATGCCATTGTGGCTACAGTTTTTGCTGACGATAATAAAAAATATTTAAGTACAGACCTGATGAACATTGAACCAATTAAGCCTGATTTCCTTTCTACGAATGTGGAATTAATTGAGTACCGTTCATTCAAACGAGTTTGCCATACTTGCTGCGACCCAAGCAATTGTCTCGAAGCTCAATACTGCGACAGCACTCTCGAAATACCTTTACCACATTGCCCCCGCAGGAAATAATCCATAGTTATCGAAAACCTTCCGACAGCTTCTTAACCTGGTGGAAGGTAAAAAAAACTTTAAGCCTCTTCAATCTTAGTAGAAAGTTTCTCAATTCAATTCCAAACCTTATTTTCTAAAAACCTTCGGAAGGACTAAAAAGCCTTCCGAAGGTGGAATTGTTATTACCTACTTTAAGCTAGAATAATTTCTAATAAATAGGGAAGAGGAGTTGTTCTCAAATATAGTGAAATGGTAACTATTTTACTTTTGTCCTGATAGTTATCTCAACTGTCCTGCAATAGAAGCGACCTTCAGGAGAATTATTGTCATATAGTAACACATCTTCGCCTACGCCTTTGTAATTTGCATCTTTTTTATCAATGGATGCGGACACGGCTTCGGCTCGGCGTTCAGAAAGCCTACGATTATATTCTGCATCGCCGGTTCTGTCTGTATAACCGATAATCTCAATTTCTGAGTCGGGCTTGATTCTGGATTTAATCAAAGCTATGATTTCGTTATTCGCTTTTTCGATTTTCGATTGATCGAAGTCGAACAGAATCAATTTGAATTTTTCGATTAGGTAGTCATCAGTATTCTGAGTTCTTTTTGTTTTGATAGATATGTATTTAATATCTAAGTCTTTAGGATCAGATTTTGTTTTATTATTTTTATTATCAGCTAATTCAAGAGAATATTGAATTGGTTCTGCGGAATTAGGCATTAACTTTTGATTTTTGTCTAACGCCCAGTCTATAGTATTTGTTATGTTTGATTTTCCGCTTGCGATGAATTCGGCTGAATTGTTATTTTTCTGAGCAGCTCGCAACGTCCAATCGCTAATTCCGGCTTCGCTTTGAGTCGATTGTTTGAATCGTACAATTGGTGGATTTGCTGTTTTTTGTATATTCTCAATTTGTAGAGGTTCGATGATTTTGCTGTTATTTGATGTGATTTCTACTCGTCTATTTTCCTGAGATTTATCAATATCGTCTGAAGGAGTTGAAGCTAATGCCGGTAAATTTCTTGATACGATAGAAATTCTTTTTACATCGATTCCCCAAGTATTAACAAAATAATTCTTGACTGTTTCGGCTCTGGATTGCGATAATTGTTTATTGCCTTTTTCTTCGCCTAAGTCGGAATTGCAACCAGTTAAAGTAATAGTAGCATTAGAATATTTATTCATCCGCTCTGCTACTATATTCAATAAATTATAATATATATCCAAAGTGGAGCTATTGAATAAACTATCGCCAACGAAATTACGAGCGGACTGTTGGTCGAGTTTTGCATATTTATTGGATAATTCTGAAGAATTATTATCAAAGAAAATGTAATTCAATAATGGTTCTAAGCGGAACGTCGCAAATTCTTCAATTTCAAATACAGGATTTGTAATTTCATTGCCGTCTTTATCTACTCCAACAGCTACTACGTCAACGGTAAGTTTATATTGCTTCGGAGTCAATAAAGTATCTGTTCTCGAAATTGTTTCTAAAGTCAGGCGGATATTATCATTTTCTGTGATTTCTTGCTTAGAAGACTCTATACCAAGTTTGTTCGTATTCTTCGAAATCAAGTCTGATTCCACTTTCACTGTATCAATTTTATAGATTTTTTCAAATTTATCAATCATTGGTACTGATTCTTTAGGCGAATATTTCAATGCCAAGCCGAATCTTAAAGAATTAGCTGACCATTTAGAAACTAAGTCATTGCTAACAATTTTGGACAGTCCAAATGTGTAATATATTTCCGGTTCGATAAGCAAAGTTTTTTGCTTGTTCATAGGCATTTGATACGATAGTCCAGCTAAAGGAGCAATGTACATACTTGGAGTATTTTTTAATTCTCCACTAATATTATTGCGAACCGGTATGCCTGTATCAGTATTTCCATCTAAAAAAGTAGCTCCCTTTGGGCTGGTAATTTCTTCCTTTTGAGTGAAATTTTTAGTAAGCATCATTCCCAGATGAAGCCCAGCATTCAAATAAAAGTTATCGAATAGCTGCACTTTCAGCATTGGCTCTAGTCCGAGAGAATTTAAAGTTGCATCGAAAGAATGCTGAAATGTGCCGGAAACCGGTGAACTAGCTTGGATTACTGTAGTTGCTTCGTCGCGAGTTAATTTCGCACTAAAATCATAATAACTTAGTCTGAGTTCTAATGCGAACATTGGGCTAAATGGCAATTCGTAGGCTAATCCTAACGCAAATCCGAATCCATTACCGTCCCTATAGCCCGGAGAACAGCTGGGACAGTCCGGTACTTTGCTGAAGTCAGCTGTGTGCATATTATATCCTAAATTTCCGAAGATTCCGTATTTACTCCTCAATTCCGGTGCTTTATCTTCAGCGAATAATGCTACTGCCATAAACATTAATAATGCTAATACTTTTGTAAATCTCATTTGTTTCTACCTTATTTATTAAATTGTTTTTTATTTCTCTACTACTATTTTTTCTACTTGACTGAAATTTGCCGACTTGAATTCTATGAAATACATTCCAGCTGGAATATTAGTCAAATCAATAATAAATTCTTGAGCTTTTGTATTATCAACCGGACAATTTATTTCAAATATTACTTTCCCTGCAATATCTACAAGTTTTATCTTAGTATCGGCTTCGGTAATTTTAGCAGAAATCGTAATTTTATCTTTAGCGGGATTTGGCGAAATACTTTGAATTCCAATGTTTGCAT
>CAZIIZ010000232.1:0-5457 GCA_964539225.1 uncultured Hyphomicrobiales bacterium
AGAGATATTGTTAAAATATTAAATATCAACCAATCGGCAGTAATTAAGCATTTAGATAATTTAAAATCAATGGGGATTTTAGCCAGAGTCGGCGGCACCAGAGGCTATTGGGTAATTAATCAATAATTTTGTACAAATATTACGAATTCAATTATCTGCATCTATAGAAATTTATAAATGCAGGAAATTGATTAAGTGCAACTATAAAATATTATAAACGCAGATAATGCAATAAGTAGCATACATTTTCTTCTATATTTGCAGTTAAGTGATTAAGTGCAAATATAAATTATTATAAATGCAGGAAATGTAGTTTCGGGGATTAAAAAACAAATTGAGATAATCATGAATATAAGCGAGTTTATTGCCGGTTCAGAAGTACAACGCTATAAATATAAAAGCTTCGAACCAAATTATGTAAATATAGAATGGACTATAGCCAGTCCGGAATTAAATTATTTACTAAGCCAAGCAAATATTAAACTTGGCGAATTAAATGCTTTTTCGCAATTAATTCCCGATGTTGATTTTTTTATCAAAATGCACGTACTCAAAGAAGGTACCACCAGTAGCCGCATCGAAGGAACTCAGACCAATATAGACGAGGCTGTGCAAAAAGCTGAAGATATTGATCCTGAAAAAAGAGATGATTGGCAGGAAGTACAAAACTATGTCGAGGCAATGAATTCAGCGATTGATAATTTATCAAAGCTGCCATTGAGCAATCGACTATTGAAAGAAACTCATCAGTCATTGTTGCAGGGCGTTCGAGGAACTCATAAACTGCCGGGAGAATTCCGCCAAAGTCAGAATTGGATTGGAGGCAGCAGCCTATCCGACGCTTTCTTTATTCCTCCGCATAATGAATCAATTAGTGATTTGATGTCAGATTTGGAGAAGTTTTTGAATAAAGACAACAGCCTTGTTCCGGAATTAATTAAAATCGGAATAGCCCACTATCAATTTGAGACTATTCATCCGTTTTTAGACGGCAACGGCAGAATAGGGCGTTTACTGATTACTTTGTTTTTAGTAAGTAGTAATCTATTAACGAAACCGACTTTGTACTTATCTGATTATTTTGAAAAGTATCGGTCGCTATACTATGATAATTTAATGCGAGTGCGTACTCATAATGATTTAACTCAATGGCTTAAATTCTTTTTAGAAGGAATCCGAAGCACGGCAGAGAAATCAATTAATACATTCAAATCAATTATTGCTTTGCGAAATGAAGTAGAGCATAAAATTATTTCACTCGGTAAAAAACAGGCTACAGCAAAAAATTTATTGAAACTATTATACAGTAAACCGGTTGTTGATTCGATGGATGTAGCATCCGAATTGTCCATCAGCAACACCACTGCTATCCGTTTAATTGATGATTTTATCAAATTAGGTATTTTAAAAGAAATTACCGGATTCAAACGCAATCGTATCTTCACCTTCGAGGATTATATTAAAATGTTTAGGTAAGTAATGGGTTAATATTTATTATTTCTTTGGTATTACAGAAAGATTTATTATTTTTGCTGAATACTTGTAAATATTATTTTAACAAAACTTATGACATTCAAAAATAAATACAGAATCCGAGACGAAGAGCGAGAACGCCAACTGATGATTATGATTTCATCGGCAGAGGATATGCAGAAAATTAATCATGAATTCAATGAATTTCACGATAGAACCGCTCCACCGCTATACGGCGGACTGCGAAAAGAATTTATACCGCCTACTCATAATTCTCCATTCATCGACGAAGGATATAGCGACGGCTGGATGAAATTAGTCGTGCATCGCCGACGATACAGTCCCGAATATAAAGCATATAATTGGGCTTTCACAATTTTCAAGAATTCCACTCTAAACTGGTTAAGCAAGGAACGCAACTACGAAAAGCGTTTCTCGACTATCGGCTATTTAGAGCAAAAGGAAAAAAGACGAGGCTCGGAAGTGCATTTGCTCAGCGAAGGCAGTTCAATCGTGCCACGCGAAGAGCCGATAGTTTATACAATTATGCAATCGCAAAACTTAGATCAACTGCTCAAAGATGCAGTACGAGTATTATTGAGCGACAGAGAACGAGAAGTATTCGTCAAGCGAGCATTTGAAGAGAAGAAATTAGACCAAATCCGCAAGGAAATGAATATATCCATCGGCACAGCTAAAAGCGATTACGACAAAGCAGTAACGAAAATACAGAAATTTTTAAAAGATAATAACTTCGGATGGGAGGAATATGTCAGATCAATTTCATAAATACGACGACTATGAAGAAATAAATGACGAGAGCGAAAAATTCACTCAAGGCATTCATTTGCATAATCAATTCAAGAAAAGCGTTGGCTTTGCCGATGAATTCCTCCGCAAAAAGTTGAGAAGACGGAAAATCTATCGCATTACTTCCTTAGCTGCAATTATTTTGCTCTTGCCATTTACAGGAATATTAATATATAACAATATAAATCGACCAGTAAAGAATGGAACTCAAGCAATTGCCGTCAATACAACTCAGAATAAGCCACAAACGGACAAAACTATTATCAAAGCCGATAAAATATTAGATATTATCGTATGCGAAAAAATGGAAGCCACAGATGCTTCCAAAGCAAGCGAAGCATTGATAAAAGAATTCGGCGATAGATTTAGTACGAATATTTATTCTGGTAACGGAGTTAAAAATATTCCGGTAAGTGCTAATCTGAAAACAGAATTATATACAGCACTTTGCAATAATACCGCCAAAGTAGCTCCGGAAGCTCTAAGCAAAATATTAAAGCAAATGATTTACAGTACGAAAGATGCGAAAGTACCAAGCAATATGGTGGTGCTGAATAATTTGACTGATATTATATCAATAATTAAAAGAAATAAAAAAGCTCAATTAATAAATATGAATGACTTAACTAAAATTGACGAAACATATAGTAAAATGTACTTTATCATAAATAATACAAAGGTAAATATCACAACAACCGCATTAAAACAATCAGATATTAAAAAATGTAAAATCATTATAAGGAATTATTAAAATGAAAAATATTATTTCAGTACTGCTACTGGCATTATTTATTTTAACTTCTTGTGGTTCTATTCAAAGACTTACAATTAGCACAAAAGATATCAATATCGATGACTATAAAAATACAAAAAGTGAAAAAAGCAAATACATACCACAAGAAACCGGAATAGAAATTGTTACTGGCGGCAATATAGATTCAAAACCTATTGAAAAGACACTACTATTCAAGTCAGTTGGTGAAACTCATAAGTTTAAAAAAGGTGATATTGTGGAAGTCGTTACACAAGGAATTGATTTCGAAGATAACACTTTTTATTATACCTACGAAAAAGGTTCTGATTTGATTTCACTTTCTTTACAACCAAGAAAAGACTGTCATGTGAAATTGCAAAACAAATGTGAAGTATTAACTTGGAATGATCCCAATAATATACCTAATATTACTGTCGCTGAAGATATTAATCCAGAACAAGTAATTCTCACTCCGCTATTTAACAATGGAAAAGAATGTGAAAGAGTAGGTTATCAAATAAGGTATGGTTCTGTTGAAAGAGGTTGTTTGTCTGTTGCAAAGGACGTATTAGAACAATTCAATAATTGTGTTGGCAGAGATATTCATACGCCTCAAATCAAAACATCAGAAGAACCAATTTCAATTTATCAAGCTTTAGTACCACAACAGAACATTCCAAAAAGAAACCATAAAAAAAATTAATCTTCGCTCCCCCCCAAACTCCTCCCCTGCATCCTAAATTGCAGGGGATGGAGAAAGGGCTATCATTAGGCGATTTTTCTAATGATTTGGGTTTGAGCAGTATTATCGATGAATTGCTCATCAATGTCGCCCAAGATTGAGGCTGGAGAGCCGAAGTATGAGATAGTTAATTGACTTTTAGCTCTTGTCATTGCAGTATATAATAATTTTCTGTTTGCTGTGGTGCGATAAGAATCCGATTTATTGCCTTGAGTGCTATCGCTGAAACTAAATGAATCCACGCCTAAAATATATACATTCTCGAAGCCCAAGCCCTTGGCGGAATGAATAGTCGAAACCCAAATTACTCCGCTTTCTCTCAAATCACAATTTTTATCAAGCTGTTTGAATTCATATATTGAATTCTTTTTGGCATATTTCAAGAATTCGTTTACTGATTTTTTACTGTGCAATAATACTAAGCTATTTAGCGAATTTGCATTTCCGATTGCTCTAATTGTAGTGGCGAATTCATCAAGTTGATTATTAAAGCCAAGCACTTTTACTTTATTATCTAATGCTTTGCCGAGTTCGATGTCGATAGTTTCTTCATTGCGAATTGCCTTGCCGATTAATGATTTCGCAGCAAGAGCGATATAGCCTGAATTGCGATAGTTTGTTTTCAAGATGTAAGATTTACCAACGATATTGAAGCCAACATTTTTCATAGTCATACAGCGAGAATAAATATCTTGGTCGTCGTCTTGGAATAGAGTAACTCCGCATTTCGCTTTGCTATATTCACGCAAGAATGCCATCATTGCTTTAGAATAATCTTGAATTTCGTCGGCTATAATATGAGTAAATTGAGATTTGAGTTTGCTATCTTTCTTAATCATATCGAGGCAAATTATTGAAAAATCATTGAAGTCGTAACAGTTTTGCATAGCTTGCTCGATGCGGTATTGCTCATAAATATTCCATACTATTTGGCGTTCTGTTTGATTCAATGCTATGCCTCTTCCCTTGCGTTCGATAGTTTTGTACTGCTCGAATTCTTGCACTAAATTATTTTTTATCCAAGAGATTTCGTCTTTATAGAACACGAAATCACTGATTAGGGATTTATCCAATATTTTTTCCAAAATTGCATTTGCTTTGCCGTCGTCTATATTTTTGGATGATGCTTTAATTAATTTATACATCAATTGATGCATAGTCATTACTTCGATTTTAGTAGTGATTTTGGCATCGTTGCATAATTCTTGGATGCGTGCTTCGATTGATTTCACTAGTACGCCGTTATAAACTACGTAAGCTACTCTAATTTTCTCGCCGAACATATTATTTTCATTGTCGCGAACGATTCGCAAAGCTCTGTTGATTGCAATTGTAGTTTTGCCGGATCCGGCTACTCCGCGTACTAATGTTTCGGATTGAATGTCTAATGATTCTATATTTTGAATGCCTTTGTAAAAACTGAAAATCTTTTTCATATCGCTCACCATTTAATTTATTATTTAATTAATTTCTTTCTGTATTTAATCTATACAGATGAGCGGAGCAGATTTTCAATTTATTTTCAACATTTATTTTATTTTTATAATAGCAGTATGCTTTTGAATATAAAATACCAATATTTCGCACAAAAACAGCCTACAAATGGATTTTACGCGAACAACCAAGTATTTACAGGTATCAAAACACAAAACTGCGTAAAAACGAATTACGGCTTATT
>CAZIIZ010000233.1:0-5436 GCA_964539225.1 uncultured Hyphomicrobiales bacterium
GATCCGGCTTTGGAATATCAAGGCATCGACGAGCAATTGAATAAAGCAGTCGAAGTAATTATGCAAGAAATTCCAAAGAATACTAAGCCGCAGATTCCGAGCGTGCCGCCGTATCCGAATAAGAGTAAGTAGAGTTTATATTTTACTATATTTAACCAACCTTCCGAAGGACTAAGAAGCCTTCGGAAGGTGATAATGTTTCTTATACCTTCGGAAGGTTTCTTAACCCTTCCGAAGGTTTTTAGCTTTAACCATCTTCAACTTTAATAGAAAAATCCTAAATTCAAATTAGAATCTTTTTTGTTGAAAATTATTCTATAAATAGGAAATTTATTCTTAAATTGCAGTATAAGGTCGTTGCTAAAGAAAATTTAAGGTAATTACTGTATCCATATTGTAAAAAATGTTTTGTACTATTTTAATTCGCAACGCATTTTTAATATAACAGTTATAGATTCCTGTATCCGCTCGAAGACTCGCTTCACAGGAATGACAACCTCTAATGTATGAGTTTTACAACGGTCTTAATATAGAAATTATTGATAAACAGTGTCTAATTCTAACACTAACTCTAAAAGAAATTTGGAGAATATATTTTATGAAAATTTTACTTACTGGAGTAACTGGTTATATAGCACAAAGATTATTGCCTGTGTTGCTCGAAAATGGTCATGAAGTGGTCTGTTGCGTCAGGGATAGTAATAGATTCAATTCAAGAAAATATTTATCTTCAAATATCTCAGTAATTGAAGTAGATTTTTTAAATGCGGAAAGTTTACAGACTATTCCAAATGATATTGATGTCGCATATTATTTGATACATTCCATGTCCACCCAACAAGGTGATTTTGAAAGTATGGAGGAAGTGTGTGCCACTAATTTCCGAAATCGCATTGAACAGACGAACGCAAAGCAAGTAATTTATCTTAGCGGTATCAGCAATGCAGACGAACTATCAAAACATTTGACATCTCGCAAAAATGTAGAAACTGTTTTATCTGGAGCTAATTTTGCTCTTACTACTTTAAAAGCTGGTATAATTGTAGGTTCGGGAAGTGCTTCCTTCGAAATCATTCGAGATTTAGTCGAGAAGTTGCCTATTATGATTACTCCACGCTGGCTCAAAACCAAATGCCAACCGATAGCTATTCGCAATGTAGTTGAATTTATGATTGGAGTAATTGCTAATGCTGAAACCTATAATAAAAGCTACGATATTGGCGGTCCCGATGTTTTAAGCTATAAAGAAATGCTTATGCGGTTCGCAGAAATTCGTGGATTAAAAAGGCATATCTTAATAGTTCCGGTGATGACACCTAATATTTCTTCATATTGGCTCTATTTCGTTACCGCCACTTCATTTGCATTAGCTAAAAATTTGGTACATAGCATGAAGGTGGAAGTGATTTGCGAGCCAAATAATTTAGCATCAATGCTTGGCATTAAGCTGATAGATTACAACACATCAATTAAACTTGCCTTTGATAAAATTGAGCAGAATCAAGTGCTTTCGAGCTGGAAAGATGCACAAACAAGTAATATATTCAGCGAAGGATTTTCTAAATATATCGAAGTACCCGTTAACGGATGCTTTAAAGACGTTCACTCACTTATGACTACTAATAACGAAGTTTCACTTCAAAAGATATGGGCTATTGGCGGCAAAACGGGTTGGTATTACGGCACTTGGCTGTGGGAAATGAGAGGCTTTTTAGATCAACTTGTTGGTGGCGTTGGTATGCGTAGAGGTCGTAAAAGCGACACAGAATTAAATACTGGAGATGCACTCGATTTTTGGCGTGTGATGATTGCCGACAAAGATGAAAAGCGTTTGTTATTATATGCAGAAATGAAATTGCCCGGCGAAGCATGGTTAGAATTCAAAATTAATAAAGAAAACGTACTAACTCAGACAGCCACTTTTCGCCCTTTGGGTTTATTTGGCAGATTGTATTGGTATTCTGTTCTTCCGTTTCATGGTTTCATTTTTAAAGGTATGATTAATAAAATAGCAAAATAGTGAATAGACAAAATTTTTAGAAATCAAATTCGTGGTTAGATATTAGTATTGCATATCGCAATAATTATATATTAATTTAACCTTTCCGAAGGTGTATTTCTAAGTTCAGAGGCAATTTGATAATAATATATTTTTTTTGAAAGATACATAGATGAATGTAAGCAAGCAAGAGATAATCGATATATTGGCTCACCTGCCGGAGGAATTCGATTCTGAGGAATTGCATTTCTCGTTATTTCTGTTGGATAAAATTAAACATGCTGAAGCAGACGTAGCCAATGGCGACATTTGCGATTTTGAAGTAATAAGCGAAAAGGCAGAGCAATGGCTAAAACATTAATATGGACAGACTCGGCAATTCGCGATTTGGAGAATATCATTAAATATATTCCCAATCGTGCTGAAGCTAAATCTCGCTTAACAATTCTGCTAAGTGCATTAAAGGGATTGGAGCAATTCCCGAAAAATGCCAAAGGTATGCGAGAATTACCAACCGGAAAATACTTTGAAACTAAAGTAGCCAATCTACGAGTAATTTTCAAACCCGACGATAGCGATAGAATAATCATTTTGGCTATCGTCCACGATTTGTATAAATAGAGATTATTATAGAGTTCACTCATCCGATGATATTAAGTCATCGGATGAGTATCATTTTTACAACCGAAACATCGTCTGATACTGTTACCATTGATGAAATAGTCTGAACCATTGATTAAACAGATTGAATTGATTAAATAGTCTGAACCATTGATTAAACAGATTGAATTGATGAAGATGATTAAGAGAGCAAATAATTCTTAAAATCATCTTAATCAGATTAATCAATGGTTCAGACAATAAGATTAGCTACGCTGAATCGTAAGAACGATTTCAATAGCAGACTCGTTCCGCAGAAATGACACCGACAAGGTTACTGAGTTTTGCAACGGTCTTATATTGCATAAATATACAATGATAATCCTTTATGTTTTGTAAAACATTAAAATTATTCGTACAAATCACTATTTCAACAATATTTCTTTATCATTTATTCAATATTTGATTGTAATTTTGTGGATAATTTTTGAACAGATTGAATTTGAGTATGAAGAACAGTAAAACTTATATCATGGCGTTGTTGTCCGGTTTCCTTTTTATATTATCATTTCCGCCGATGCCATTTAATCTTTTGGCTTTTATTTTTATCATTCCCTTGCTATTTGCATTAGAGCAAAAGCCTTCGCATTGGTTTCGATTAACTTACTTAACATTCCTAATACAACATCTCGGTACTTTATGGTGGGTGGGCAGTTGGCAGAAAGATTGCGATCCATTCCTAATGATTGCCGGAATTGTGCTGTGCATTTTTCATCCGTTTTTTTACTTTGTCCCCTTGTCTATATATAGATATATCCGCAAACGCTTGGGAGTGAGTTCCGCTTTGCTAGCTCTGCCCTTTATTTGGGCGACTTTCGAGTGGGGTACTTCGCTCTCAGAATTCGCTTTTCCGTGGCTGTCTTTAGGATATTCGCAAACTACTGCATATTACTGGAATCAATTTGCGGATATTGGCGGAGTGTTCTCGGTCGGCTTAGTTATTATGGCAGTAAATGCTCTATTGTTCAAACTAATTTTGAATTATTCAGTCTATCGTGGACCTAATTTCAAGAGTTTCATATCTCTAAAGGTGAACTATTTGCCGGCAGGACTGATTGCTCTATTTTTGCTTTTGCCAACGCTGTATTCAGTTTTTAGACTGTCGCAATTTAATGATGTAGAAATATTTAAGACGCATCGGAAACTGAATATCGCTATTATTCAACCGAATATTAATCCTTGGGATAAATGGAATCGCGATCCGTACCAAAATATATTTGACCATCAGAAAGTGCAAGATTCGCTACGCCGTTATCATAAAGCTATTGATTTATCATTATGGAGCGAGACTTCGATTACTTATGCCAATTTAGAGATGAACTCTCGCCCGTATAATCTGAATTTTTTACAAAAATGGGCTGACTCGTCTAATCTATCTGTATTGTCCGGTTTCTCGGAAATTTACTTATATCCTAATGCCGCATCCGCTCCGATTACAGCTTCGCCATTCAGAGGCGATTCGAATAAGCTATATCAATCGTATAATTCAGCGATATTGATGTCGCCGACTCGATTCAATGACACTATTCAGATATATCGCAAAATGATATTGACTCCGATTTCAGAACGCATTCCTTACGTGGACCTTATCGAATTCGCCAAGGATATGCTCCGCTGGAATGTCGGTATTTCAAATTGGGGCAAAGGTTGGGATCAGACCAATTTAGCTGTTCACACAGATAATGGCGATTTCAAAGTAGCTCCGATAATTTGCATCGAATCAATTAATCCGAATTTCGTTCGCAAATTTGCAGCTATTGGAGCCGAAATATTTGCGATTATCACTAACGATGCGTGGTATAATTATACCTTCGGACCTCCGCAACATTTTGCAATTGCTCAGATGCGAGCGATTGAGAATAAACGATATTTAGCTCGGTGTGCTAATGGAGGAATTTCGGGATTTATTTCTCCGACCGGACGTATCATCAATACCGCCGAACAGTATCAGAATTCTGCGATCACAAGTGCCGTGCCTGAGCTTTCAGATTTAACGATTTATACACGCTTCGGCGACTTTATCGGTTATATATCTGTGATAGTTCTAATGGGTTTTGTAGGTAGAGCATTCTATAATAAAAGAGTATTAACGGCAACCGAGCAAGACTAAATTTAAACTTATATTCAATTACTAAACAGCTCCTATGTCCAACATTATCAATAATATTGGACATCGGTTCAACTTGAGCATTAGCAATTGCTTTGACTAATAATCTAATTTATGATATAGTTCATCAGCTCTACTGTCTTAGAAATATACTTAGGCTCGAAAGTATATGAAGGATTAGAATTCCGGTAGTAAATTATCTTCACTAATCCAATATTTTCGCTATAATATTCTGCTGAATATTGAGCCATTTGAATATTATTCGATTCGGACTGGACAACGTAATTATCTCTATACTCAAAACAATTGAACGTGCCAGCATCGGTAGTAATTGAAATATTTGTATTTACTTTTTTATAATACTCTGCATATATACTGATTAATTGATTACCATCCGTTACGACCGAATTCATATTAGTATCTAAAATCATAGAAAGAAATTCGTTGCCTGCATCAGCCGGATACTTTGCTCTGAATTCTTTTTCGCACTCGCAAGCTATATTTTTAGTCATCAAGCCAAGGTCAGTATTTACCCATAGTATTGTTTTATTATCGCTATAGTACCATTTCTCGCCATTAAACATCTCGACACCATCAATTTTTATAGTTTGATATTGGGTTGACGTAATAGCACCTTGCTCGTCATAATTCGTAATTTTATACACCCATT
>CAZIIZ010000234.1:0-5378 GCA_964539225.1 uncultured Hyphomicrobiales bacterium
TGCGCTATATTCCTCAAGCCATTATTAACCGTGCCATTTTCCATATAATATTTTCAAGAATCCTAAAATAATATATTCTAAATACCACATTATCTAAAAACTCTCAATAGATACGAACGACAATATAAAATATTATTATAACAATAATGTGGTGAAAAACTTACCTTGCCAAATGATAAACGCCATCAACGTTCAATATTATCAATTTTAAATTTCTCTCGAGAATTCCTGCGAGTGTCCCATATTGAAAGTATATAAAATGTTTTGTTACTAATTTCATAAAATATTTCTAAATAATCATTGATAAAATATCTTACATTGGCAACATCCGTCTTTAATCCAAGTTCGGGAAATGAAGATAATACTTGGATACTTTTTTGGATTGATTGGTTTAGTCTCATACTATAAACTTTTGTCCCATTTCGAAGGAAGTAGTAATGAAGTATATCTTTGAATTATTGTTTGGCTAATTTTGTCCAAACTACATTTCGGCTATCCATTGATCAATCTCAGCAATTACTTCATTATTATCTATGATTTCACCATCCGAAATCTGCTGTTTTGCTCGTTTGATACTCTCTAATTGATTATTAGAGATATGGAAAATCTTGGTAGGACTATTATTAATCAGATTCAGCGAACGTTGTATAGTATCGCCTGATAAATATTTTTTATCATCAGTCAATATCGAACCTATTGAAATCATATTCTCACCATATATCTTTTTAGTATAACATAGCTCGACTATAAACGAACTCAAGAAATAAATATTTCAGTTTCCTCTGTGAATTGATTTATCTTGCCAAATGATAACCGCCATCTACATTTAATATTTGTCCGGTGATGAATTGAGAACATTCAGCGAAGAATTTTACTGCATCGAAAATATCCGTAATATTGCCGTATCGCTGCATTGGAATTTTATTAACGTCAATTTCGCTTGCATCGGCTGCTTGTTCATTAGGAATAATTATCGTGCCGGGGCAAATAGCATTTACTGCAATCTTCGGAGCTAACTCGCGAGCTAATGCTTTAGTCAAATGAATCAGACCGGATTTAGACACGTTATAAGGAATGCGGTTCTTCCATATTTCTAATCCGCCAAGCGAAGCGATATTAATAATTCGAGCATTATCTCGAGCATATTCCGAGAATATTTTTGCTGCGAAAAAGGCACTACGCATATTAGTATTCATAGCGGAATTCCAATCTTCGACGCTTAATTCCATCAATGTTTTGCGTTTGGGGAAAATGCCGGAATTATTAATCAATACGTCCGGCACGCCGACTTCTTCAATACTTTTCTGCAATCCTAAACGGAAGTCGCTATAATTGCGAACATCGAACCGAACTAAGCTGGCTTTGACTCCGAGATTTAGAACTTCGTCTAAGGTCTTTTCTGCCATTTCTTGTGAATGCAAATAATGCAAACCGACATTCCAACCGAGTTTTGCGAATTCTAATGCAATTCCTCTGCCCATTCTACGACCGCTACCTGTAATAAAAACTGTTTTCATCGAGTCCTTTTGAAATAATGTTTAGAATCTCCGAACTCGTTTTCAGCAATTTTCCTGCCAGTTGATAAGATTCTAAATTTTATACAATCCGCACAATGCTCAATATCATCATTTAGGCATGGTTTGCCGTCATATAATTGATATTCCTTGCGTACATCGAGCGGAGTCTGCTGAGGCATAATTATATTAGCACCATGGAGCAAGCCTTGTTCTCTGCCGTCGTCCGAAATTGCCTGTAATGCTGTAGTCGAGGCTATATTAATGTCCGGCATTACTATTCGGCAGGTGGCTATCATATTCAATGCTAATTGGTAATTTCGTTCTTTGTCCCAAGGAAAAACTTCTTCGCTCATCGGAGTTTGATGATGCGGAATAAATGGACCCATCCCAATCATATCAATATCCATATCTCGGAAAAACATTACATCATTCGCTAAATCTTCAATAGTCTGCCCCGGAATTCCTATCATAACGCCAGTGCCGACTTGAAATCCAATCGCCTGTAAAGTTTTTAGGCATTTAATTCTATTCTCGAATTTCATTTCCTTTGGATGAATCTTTGCGTACAACTCAGGATTAGAAGTTTCAATTCGTAGCAAATATCTGTGAGCACCGGCGGCGAATAGCTTCTTATAATTTTCTCTACTTTGTTCGCCGATACTTAGCGTAATTCCAGCTCCGTTTGGTAATTTGTCCGATTTACTTTTCGCTTTAATTTCCTCTATCACTTCGCAAACAAAATTAATAAATTCATCATCTTGACGTTCGCCGGACTGAAGAACTATAGAACCATAATTTTGATTGATGCTCCACATTGCCGATTTCATAATCTCGTCTTTATTCAGAATATATCGGCTTACCTTATTATTGGTTTTGCGAATTCCGCAATAATTGCAGTCGTTGATGCAGTAATTCGAGAACTCCACCAAACCCCGCAGATAGACTTTATCTCCGCAATTTTCGAGCATAGTATCGTATGCTTTTTTTCTAAGCTCTTCCAACTTATACGGTTCAGAAGTTGAGAGCATATCAATTATATTTTGTCGTGTATATAGCATAATTATTTTTTTCTTAAACTATCAGTTAATATATTCAATGCGGAATCATCATCAATACTTTTACCTTCCGCCACAGATAACCATAATTCTAATGCTTCAATTAATCTATTTCCAATAAATTCCAAAAATGGAGTCAAATCATCGGCATCGGCATATTCCAATGACTTCAAATATACTTCTCGCATCTCATTTGGAATTATTACCGGAGGCAGAGAATGTTGCATTAGAATTAAATTCAAAAGAAGTCGAGCCATTCTCCCATTTCCATCGTCAAATGGATGAATTCGAATAAATTTATAATGGAATAGTGTTGCTAAAAACAATGGATGTAATTCAGCTTTATCTTTTTCAGTTCTATACCAAGTAATTAAGTCAAACATCTTAGCAGGAGTTTCTTCAGGAGTGGCGAAACGAAATTTCTCTCCGGTTGCCGTAATCACATGGTTGGGAGTTGTTTTATAAGTTTCAGATTTAATGTTTCTCAAAATATTTATACCATCAGGAGTAATTGCAGGCAAATCATATTCGTTTGGGAGTATAATTTTATGCAACCCACGAATAAATGATTCATTAAGGTCAATTTCCGCACCATTTAGCACATCCATAATGTAATCAATTGCTTTGTTGTGTCCATTGATTTCTATATGATCGCGTAATGGTTTGCCTTTCGCTGTAATTCCCCAAAGTAATAGAGCTTTAGTTTCGCCGAAAGTTAAGGAATTGCCCTCAATTTTGCTCGAATGATAATTCCATTCTAAGCGAATTTTCTGTAATAATCTGTCATTTTGCTCTTTATCTAAGGGACGCAAAGCATTTACTTTTGCAGAAAGCTCATCAATCTGATCAATTTTATTTTGTAATTCAATTTCCATTTTTATCTTTATTTATTAAAAATATAAATCACGTTCGCCATTTGCAATCTTATCTAAGAATTCCACGGTTTTAGCTCTTCTTGCTTCGCTTGGAATATTTAATAATTCTTTTTGGATTAATTCTTCGCCTAATTTCTTAGTTTCATCATCGGCATAATCCTCTAAATATTCTTTTAGCGTAGTTATTGCATTCGGTAAGCAATGCAATTTGATTAATCCCGGTTTGGCTATATCCATAAAATCTGCTCCTACTCTGCCGAGGCGATAACAGCCTGTACAGAATGATGGAACGAAACCGAGTTTGATTACATCTTTGATTACTTCGCCGGATGAACGAGCATCATTTAATGAAAATTGTCCAATTTCTTCTTCAGTATGATTTAATGCTTGCTTATATCCGCCGATATTGGTTTTCGAACCGGCACTAATTTGAGAAATGCCCAAATCGAAAAGCTCTGTACGCATTTTGATTGATTCGCGAGTGGATAATATCATGCCGGTATATGGCACAGCGAGCCTTAATACTGCAACCAATTTTTTGAATTCTGCATCGGTAACGCAATATTTCAAATCATGGGATGCCGGAGCATTTTGAGCCGGTTGAATGCGAGGAATTGAAATTGTGTGCGGACCAACTCCGAATTCTGCTTCTAAATGTTTAGCATGCTCAATTAATCCCAATACTTCATATTTGTAGTCATAAAGTCCGAATAAAGCCCCAATCCCTACGTCGTGCATACCATTTTGCAAGGCTCTATCCATCACGAATAATCGCCATTCGTAATCAGATTTTTTACCTTTAGTGTGCATAGTTTCATAAGTTTCACGGTGATATGTCTCCTGAAAAACTGTATAAGTACCGATTGGAACTTTGTTAAGCATTTGAAATTCATCATCAGTCAAAGGAGCAATTTCCACATTGATACGGCGAATGCTATTTCCTTTCTCGTCTCGGACAGAATATACTTTTTTGATGCTATCAATGAAATATTCTAAACTGCAATTCTTATGATGTTCGCCCATAAGCATTAAAATTCTTTTATGCCCTTGGCTTAGAATTGCTAAGGTTTCTTGCTCAATATCGTCCATTGTCAAAGTGGAGCGGTGCAATTCTTCATTTTCGACCCTAAACCCACAATACAAACAATTATTAGAGCAATAATTGGAAACATATAGCGGAGCAAATAATACTAAACGATTGCCATAAATTTCTTCTTTAATTTGCAAGGCTGTGTGATACAGTTGGTCTAATATACTTGAATCGCTGATATTAAGCAAAGTTGCAACTTCCTCGAGGGTAATCCCTTTTAGTTCTAAAGCCTTCTTAAATATTGCATCTATTTCATCATGAGTGGCAGATTTAGTATCTTCCAATATTCTGTGGAATTTATCATCATCAATAAAGTTATTATATTTCATATTTTTGCCTTAATATTAATTTTATTATTTTACTGCATAAACGGCTTAGTCCGAAAATTATTAGCCGAATTAGCTACATAAATCAAAACAATTTGCATTTCTACAATAGCTTACCCCGTAATAATGCAATCCTGAAATCATTAATTCTGTATATATGCACGTAAAAATAAAGCATACGTAGCGAAGAATTTACAATAATCAATCCCCAGACGAAGATTATTATTAGTTTTGACTAATTCCCAAACAAGCTAAATCTATTAATAATATAAAGGTTTATCATTTTTGAAACTTGATAAATACTTTTTTTTTTCGTAAATTGTGGATATATATATTGTAAATTCTAATATAATAGGGTAATTTACGAAACATATATAGAATATAGATATTTTTAGAGCGAATTAAATTTATATTATTATACAAATAACAGATTTATTCATAATTTAATAAGGTTCTATGGGACTTTTATCATACCTCAAATCAGATCGGAAGAGCACACGTCTGAACTCCAGTCA
>CAZIIZ010000235.1:0-5369 GCA_964539225.1 uncultured Hyphomicrobiales bacterium
AATGCCTCCGGGAGTGAAAGCTCCAAGAGCTTTGAATAGCGACCCTAATAAAGAAATCAAACAAAACGAGCAGTCATTATCAGTTAGTGTTAAAAATTTACGCTACGGCGACGAACGAATTGCCGTTCGTTATATTCAGCAAAAAGACGTATTCTACTATAAGCACATGAAATACTTTATTCATGGTGATGGCTCAATGCCGGATAAAGGTAACATACCTAAAGCATATTCAATTTTTAGATTCGGTATTGATTCCTCGAATTATTACGAATATCGCAAACCACTTTATCGCGGATGGCAGGAAGTAGATATTAATTTAGCCAAATTGACCGCTATAAAACAAATGCGGGATTCAATGGGTACTTTTAAAAGATTAGAATTTCCGGTCGATGGCGATGAAGGTGCGACATTCGCAGTAAAAGGTAATCCTGTGTTGACGAAACTGCAATTCCTTGGATTGGGAATAGCTAACTCAGCTGCTCAATATCCAAACGAACTAACTACTACTATGTGGGTGGATGAATTAAGACTGTTAAGTCCGGAAAGTTCAGTCGATTGGGGTGCAATAGCGAATGCAGATATTAAATTAGCCGATTTGGCTACCGTTAATGCTTCTATAAGGTACTCACAACCGAACTTCCATCAGTTGGAAGCAAGATATGGTAATAGAGCTACAACTACGGATTGGAATATAGCAATTTCAGGTAATTTGGACAAATTCGCCCCGGCAAGTTTCAAAGAAATGAAAATCCCAATATCATATTCGCATACTGAAGCTCTTCAAAAACCGGACTTCGTATCGAATAGTGATATTAAAGTAGAAGAAGCTGCTCAGGCAACTTATCGAAATGCAATTTTACAAGGATCCTCAGAGAAAGAAGCTCAGGCTTTGTCTAGTGCGACCAGAACTCGTTCTCAAACGTTAAAAGTAACCGATACTTGGGCAGTACAAGGATTCAAATTTGGACTTCCAGTACAGTCTTGGTTAGTCAAAGAAACAATCAATCGCTTAGTAATGAATTATTCGCACAGTCAAGAATGGGAACGTAATCCAAACGTACAAGAACGCTTCAGCTGGGTATGGCGATTCCAAGCCCAATACGCTGTAGCCATCCCTTCAATTTTGACATTGAAACCTTTGGGTTGGGTCGATAAAGAAACTTCCATTTTTTGAAATTACAACAATTGGAAACTGAGTTTATTGCCAAATAACTTTTCGTCTTCCCTATCCTTAACGAGAAGCAGAACTACTGAGCAATCTCGCTTTATGCCATTTCCAAGTCCGGTATTTAGAAATTTTGCTGCCGAACGCCAAGCCCAAATCAATTGGCGCTTAAGCGAAGGCGGACTACTAAGCCCAAGCATTGATTATAATTTCACCACCAGCAGTTCATTGGTGCCTTATGAAATTGATGAATTAGGAATGCAAAGAAGTGCTTCAGATCTAACTCGTAAGATATTGTTCAACAATGGGGCTTTATTGAATTTAGGCACGGATATAATGCATAATCAAACGTTTACATTGAATTTAGTTCCTAAATTGCCATTAGGCATTGTTATGTCAAAAGCATTAGACATAAGTGGTACGTTTACGACCAGCTACAATTGGACGAATCCAATGCAGCCCGATCCTGAATTATCCGATAAAGCTAAAAGTGCAAATTACCAAAATTCAATTAGATTTAAAGTTGGATTCAAATTGAAACAACTTGGTGAATCCATATTCGGCGTTCAATCTACCACTCCACCAACAAAGGGCGGCACACCAGACTCGACTTCAATCGCTACAAGCGGAGGAGTTATGGAAGGTATTGGATCGGTTGTTAAAACAATATTCTTCGATTTTGATAAATTTGATATATCTTTTAATCAGACCAACTCAGCTCAAAATCCGGGAGTATTCGGAGGTTCGGGTTTCACTAATTTCTGGCGTAATTCAGCAGGATTAGATAATAACCAAATGTGGGGACCTAGTGCTGCCTATCAATTAGGTTTAGTTTCGAATCCGCATGGAGATTTCAGAGTGATTGGCTCTAATAAATTCCCGTTTTTCTCGTTCCAAACCTCTACCGGACGCAGACCGGCAAATGGAGTATTTCAAGACAACTTCAATCAAAAAAGTACGTTAGAAGCCAAAACCACGAGACCTTTGTGGAAAGGTGCGACTTTAGATTTAACTTGGAATACTGAATTAGGATATAACCGTAATCAAACTGTAGTGTCCGACAGTTTGGGGAATCCAAAATTTTCGAACGTATTAGCTATGGAATCATTTAGCAGAACGTATATGAGTATGCCTTTAATCTTTGGTCTTAATGTGTTTAATAATACAGCCGAGAACGTAATAGCCATATATTACAAAAAAGAAGCAGAAATTATGGCTGACCCCAACACTGACACTTTAACCAAGAATAGAGCTAAATTGTTAGCCTTATCCGACGCTTTCCACGACGGACTCGAAGCATTTTCAATATTCGGAGGCAAAGCGGGAAAATTCCTTCCGGCTTTGAATTGGAAAATTAATTGGGAAGGTATCGAGAAATGGGGATTGTGGAACAATTGGGTGAAAAAGGCAACAATAGAGCATTCTTATACTTCTAAATATACAGAAGCAGCTCAAGTAACTGATAATGGCAAAGTAATCCAACAGCAACAAGTGCAGACCGGATTTCAGCCGTTAGTCGGATTCAATGTTACCTTAAATGAAAAGAAAACAGATGGTATAGTCAATGCTCAATTGAAGTGGAATTCGACTAATACTTATTCAATTACTTCGGCTAATAGAGCTACAATTTCAAGGCAATCTACCGAAGAAATTCAGATGCAAGCTGGATATACGATGAAAGGATTTGAATTCCCACTTTTCGGTTTGATATTGAAAAACGATTTTGAAGTAAGCCTAATGACCTCATTTAAAATGAACAAGCGTGCTACTTACGACATTATGAAAAGTAACAATCCAGCAGCAGGACGCACATTAGACGGCAATACTCAAATTGTAATTGAACCTAGGGCGACATATTCAATCAGTAATGCAGTTAGAGCGTCAGCATTCTTCAGGTACGAAGGAACATTCAATGAAGGAGCCGGCACTCCTGGATTTACGACTACACAAGTTGGCTTGGATTTGAGAATTTCTTTAGCCGGCGGAAGATAATTGAATTATTTCAGTAATTTTAGTGTTATTACTGATGTATAATCACAATTTTTAATAATATTTATTGTTAAATACAAAAAAAATTCGGAAATTTGAATACATTAAAATAACAAGGAAATTTTTTATGAAGAACAAAGTAGCAGTAATTGCATTTTTAGCCCTTAGTTATTGCACGACTTTTGCTCAAGATACTCCTGAGCAAACAGCTCCAGTTACTATTCAGGTAACTCCTGAATACAGAGCTGCCGCAATGCAATTATTTAAATCATTAACTCCTGACGATCCTTATCAAGGAATGGTTAATGGAATTCTTAAAAGAATCGAAAGATACGATCTTGGTATGAGTAAAGATTTCCAAGATAGTTTAGCTAAAAGCTTCGATAATACAGCATATTACAACGATCAAATTCAAGTATATGCTGAAGTTTTTAATATAGATGAGATTAAAGAATTAATCAAATTCAACGAAAGCCCAGTTTCTAAAAAAATGAGACGCTATGCTAACGGATTTATGATTAAGCTCGGCGGGATAGAAGAGCAATATTTTTCAATCATTTGCCAGGAATTAGCAAAGAAGCTGGAAGCACGCGGATTTGAAGCTCCGGCATTCTTGAAACCACCGCCAGACATCCCAGTTAATGAAGAAATAAAACCAGAAATAAAATAAATAGTTTTTTAAGATTAATATTAAAATTAAATTGGAGAAATAATATGGAATATAATGCAGCAAATGCTATGCAAGACTATCACGTGTTCGGCGAATTCGGTGGAGTGAATCCATCCATCACCGACTCAGCTACTTTTACATTTATGACTACTGAAAAGATGCAACAATGCTTCACCGAAGAAGTTGAAGGTTGCTTCTTGTATTCACGCCACTTGAATCCGTCTAATAGATTCTTGGCTGAACAATTAATGCGTATGGAAGGCACTGAAGACGCTCAAGTTATGGGTTCAGGCATGGGAGCTATCAGTACTACTTTATTGCAATTATGCAAAACCGGCGATGAAATTGTTTCTTCGAGAACAATTTACGGTGGTTCTTATGCAATCATGAAAAACTTCTTCCCACGCTTAGGCATCAATACTCACTTCGTGAATATTACTGATTTAGAATCAATCAAATCAAAAATCAATAAGAACACTAAAGTAATCTATTGCGAAACTATCAGCAATCCATTATTAGAAATTGCAGACTTACGCGAAATTCGCAAAATTGCAGATGAACACGGAATCAAATTAGTAGTTGATAATACTTTTAGTCCATTAGTATGTTCACCAATTAAATTAGGTGCACATATTGTAGTTTATTCTATGACTAAATTTATCAACGGTACTAATGATTGCGTAGCCGGTGCAGTTTGCGGCGATGCAGATTTCGTATCATCTATGCGTAGCGTAAACGATGGTGCTGCTATGTTATTAGGTCCAACTATGGATCCACTTAGAGCAGCTTCTGTATTGAAAAACACTCGTACTCTTCATTTAAGAATGAAGCAACACGGTGCTAACGCTATGTATATAGCTAAAAACTTAGAAGAAATGGGCATCAAAGTATTCTATCCGGGCTTGCCTTCGCATCCTCAGCACGAATTAATTAAATCAATGATTAATCCTGAATTCGGTTATAGCGGAATGATTACTATCGACTGCAAAACTCAGGAATTAGCTGAGAAATTAATGATTTCTATGCAAGAAGCAAAAGTCGGATATTTCGCAGTTAGCTTAGGTTACTTTAAAACGTTATTCAGCTCTCCGGGCAGCTCTACTTCTTCTGAAATTCCAAAAGAAGAACAAGACGAAATGGGCATGACTCCGGGCTTAGTTCGCTTCTCTATGGGTATTGACAACGATCCAAGTTTAGCATTAGGCAGAATCAAAGAATGTATGACTAAAGTAGGTTTACTTAAATAATTTTTTATATAAGTAAAATTGAATAAATCATTCCCCATTTTTGATGTATTAATGCAGACGAGATGGGGAATTTTAATAATTATTGGAGTGATATATTATGGAAAACAAAGAATTCGAGTGCTGTCCGCCCTTCGCTGATCAAGAATGGCAAGATAAAACTTTCGAGTGGAAAAACAAAAAGTTTATCAAAGCTAAAGTTTTTACTCTATTCTTTATGCCAATAAATTTTGGTTCGGTAATGAAACAATTAGACCAAAAGATACGACGTGTAAATGGCGAAGTAAATGATTGGCTATGC
>CAZIIZ010000236.1:0-5369 GCA_964539225.1 uncultured Hyphomicrobiales bacterium
CATACAAATCGAACGCAATGGACAAGTAGAAACCGTAAATATGATAGTAGAATAAATTCATTTAATCTGGGTCTATCCCTTATATAGTCATTCTGAGGTCTCAAAGAAAACGTAGTTTTCTTTTTGTCCTCAGTATGCTAACCATTATACGCATCTTTTGTTTATGTATCAAAATTGTCAATCCTACAAACGAGTCTTCGAGTGCATGCAGGATTGACAATTTGACATTTATTTAAAAGTTAGTATAATGGTTAGCATAAGACGCATAGAATTATAGTAATCAAATATACAGCAAGAAAATTTTAATAGCTCATAATAAAAAAAACAATTGGCAAGATATTAATTTTTTCCTTATTTTTACATATTATTTTTAGTATATTTTAGTAAGGTTTGTAATAATGGCACAAAAGAAGTTTTGCATAATCGGTCTCGGATACTTCGGGATGAATTTAGCAACTATCCTGAGCAAAGATGGAGCCGAAATTTTAGTAATAGATAATAACCCGGACAGAGTCGATATGATTAGCGAACAAGTTACTCATGCAGTGTGTATGGATGCTACTGATGAACGTGCTTTAAAAAGTATGGGATTGAAGGAAATGGATGCCATTATAGTGGCAATCGGCGAAAATTTCGAAAGTTCGATTACGACCACAGCCCTGCTACAAGAAATTGGAGTAAAAAAGATATACAACCGTATAGTCTCCCCCATTCACGAAAGATTATTGAAATTAATGGGAGTCGAAGAATTACTAGTGCCGGAAGCCGAAGCAGCTGGGCATTTAGCGTCTCGTTTGATGTTAGAAGGTATCCTTAGTTCGTTTGAACTTAATGAAGATTATGGAATATTTGAAATCCCGACTCCGGCAGCTTTCATTGGCAAATCTGTGATGGAATCGAATCTGCGACAAATATACAATCTAAACTTAGTAACTATTAAAAGATATAAAAAAAGAGACGGATTGCGAACTCTCGGCAAACAAGATGAACTCAACGTGGTTGGAGTACCTTCTCCCAATCTATCAATTGTAGAAGGCGATGTATTGGTTGTATTTGGCAAAGAAAAGGACGTGCAATACTTATTAGAAAAATAATTCGCCATATAGCCTTCGCAATTCTATGTTGTGGGATAATTGCTCCGAGTTCGTCATCTTCAGAGGAAATTGTTTTAGGGAATATCCATCCTGTAGAAATTATTAATTCTGAATTCGATGATTTTGCCCCAGTAATGGACAAATATCGAAATCAGCTTTATTTTAATTCCGTAAAGGATAAATATTCGTATTTCTATTTCGCTAGATACGATTCCAATTCATTTACCAAACCCGAAAAGATGAAGGGCGACATCAATATTGACTACAAAAACCAATCATATATTTCGCTAATCAACGAGGATCAGGCAATTTATACGGCTTATTCTTTGAAGAATGAGCGTTCATATATGAATTTGTTCGGTTTATATTATAAAAAAGGCAAATGGACGAATCCTGTGCTTTTAGACAATATAGCCGGAAATTTCTATACTGCTCAAGCAAGCGTTTCCCCATCGGGCGACTTAATAATATTCACTTCTATTCGCAATTCAAAGGACACGGATAGCGATTTATGGACAGCTTACAAACAGGACGACGGCACTTGGGGCGAATTAATGCCTTTATCCAGCATCAATTCTCCCGGAGACGAAATTACTCCATATTTAAAATCTTCGGACACTTTGTATTTCGCTTCTAATGGTTTAGGCGGTCCCGGCGGTTTCGATTTGTATAAAAGCATTCGAGTGGATGGAATTTGGCAACGCCCATTCCCATTAACCGATATTAATACCGAATTTGACGAATCGGATCTAACTTTCATCAATGAAACAACTTGTCTATTCGCTTCAAATCGTCCCGGAGGCAAAGGCGGATTAGATATTTATCAAGCTGAAATCAAACCAAACAAACAAATTAAAATCGACGAAACGGATTTCAATCTGTCGCTATTTTCAACCGTGCATTTGATAAAAATCGAAAGAAATATAGAAACAGAATATTATCAAAAATCTGAAGGAAGCGAAATAATAAAAAATGCGAAGATAGACAACCATTTTTTCCCGGAAACTTTAGAATTGCAATGTATGACTAAACCGGAAGGCTATTTCGCTTCCGCTAAATTGGTATTTTATCAAAATGACAAACAGATATTAGAGAAAATCATAGCAAAATCCAAAGACGAAGTACAAGTTGATTTGAATTCAATTATTACTCCGCCTTTCGATGGCAACACTCTACTGAGAATTAAAGCTACGGCAATAAGTAAAGCAAATTTCACTATTGAAAAGGATTTAGAGATAGCATTCTCTAATCGTGAAATTATCAATAATCGTCCCTACAAGATTGATAATTATGATTATGGAAGAATTCGATTGAATATTAGCGACTTATCCGATGCTTATTATAATCAAATATTTGACATATTAAACTTCGAAGTAGCGAAAGAAATCATCATAGAATCTGCCGACTTATTGAATATCAAGACTAACAAATTAGCTTTAAAACTAAAAGCAAATTTCAAAAATATCAAATTAAAAGAGAATAAAAACATCGATCCGGTGAATAATATTTTCATATACTTTAGATAGTTATATTTTTGAATAAATCAATTCTATACAAATCCCCACAGAAACCATTTTATCGATATTTTTACCTAATTTATATAAATTAGCTTAGAAATATTCAGTTTTTTTTATATTTTTGCTTTTTTATGAATACAGAGATTTACAATGATTATTTACTACTTCTCGGGAACAGGTAATTCCAAACTTACAGCTGAATGGATAGCTGAATCTGTTCATCAAACGAACGAACCCGTAAAAATTTTTGACATTGCCAAAATAGAAAGAACTCAAATCAACAAGCAGACCGATAGTTCCGAAATAATTGTCTTTATATCTCCTGCTCACGGATTCAATTATCCGCCAATTATGGTAAATTTTCTATTGAGATTCCCTAAAGGCAATAATTCTGTTATTCTGATGAATACGAGAGCCGGAATGAAAATTGGTAAATTAATTACTCCGGGAGTTAGCGGTATCGCTCTGTATTTCGCTATGATTATTATGTTGATAAAGGGCTATAGAATCCAATCTCTATATGGAATCGATTTACCATCTAACTGGATTTCGCTTCATCCAGGCTTAACCAATAAAACAATAGATTATATTACTGATAGAGTTCGAGATAAAGTGCGTCGTAGTGCCGAAGAAATAATTGCCGGTAAAAGGAACTATTGGATATTAAGAGAAATAATCCAAGATTCAATAGTAGCTCCAATTTCTATTATGTATTACTTTGCCGGACGCTTCGTGCTATCTAAAACATATATAGCTTCGGCGGATTGCGATAAATGCGGTTTGTGCATCAAGAATTGTCCGGTGAAAGCAATTAAATACGTAGATAATCGCCCATTTTGGACTTTTCATTGCGAGAGTTGTATGAAATGTATCGGAGAATGCCCGAAGAAAGCAATCGAAACTGCCCACGGTTTTCTGATTGGAATTAACTGGATATATTTTGCGGTATTTGCGACTATACTACACGTCGGGCTGCGTAAAATTGATATTTTCCTACCCGATAATTTACTGGGATTCCTTGCGGAGTCAATAATCTCATTGCCAATAATATTTCTCGGATACAGAATCAATCATTTCCTGATGCACTTCAAATTCTTTGAGCGATTAGCTGTTTATACATCATTATCAAAGTACAAATTTTGGGGCAGACGCTATAAAGCTCGAAAAGCAAAAGATTTCAAACTTGATAGCGAACTTACTAAGTAAAAATTTATATATCCATGGCATTAGAAAGCTCTTTCGCTAATGCACCTGTTAATTTTTGTCTATCGAAGGAACGCACATATTCCAAATCCGGAGTAGGCAGTAAATTACTCTTCCAGAGTTCATAGAATCGAGAAATAGCGTTTTTGATACTCTCCACATCTTTAGGATATGTAGAAATGCAGGCTTGGGTCTCCATAGCAAGTTTTTTCATAGCTCCATCCGGTAGGCAAGCAAGAATTGGCTTCTCAGCTCCGAAATATTCGTATAACTTACCCGGCGAACGAACTGTATCGTCAAGCATTAACCATAACACGTCGGAAAGCATTAGTTCTTTCACTGCTTCTGAATGCGATAAGTAGCCTTCGCATTCTACGAAATGCTCTAATTTATATTTTTTTATTAGTTTCTCGTGAGCCGGACGCATCAGTCCAAGAAATTTTGCCTTTAGTACTGCTGCGGCAGCAGGATTCTCGGAAATAAACTTAGCCAAAGCTTTGAAAAAATACTTAGGCGTACGATTATCCTGAAATAAACCGGAATGAGTAATTGTAAATTTATTTCTATCGGGACGAGTTTTGCGGAATTCGCTAAAATCTTCTTCATCGTAACCGTGCGGAATTATAGTAATATCATCATGCTTCAGTAAACCGTATCTTTGAAGTAATAATTCTTTAGCGTGGCGATTAGTTACTATAGCACTTTTAGCAAAAGTAAGCACGTCTGTTTCCAAACCGATGCTATATAATTTATGGAACGGAGTGGCATAAAAATGGAAAGGATTGTCTATCCATACATCTCGATAATCCACAACGAAAGGAATACCAAATTCCTCGGATAATTCTTTAGCTATCAAAAAATCCGTAAATGGCGGTGCGGTAGCGAATATCACATCAATTTTATGCTCTGCTATAATTTTTCTCCCCAATTCTAAAGCTGGTTTTTTCCACCGAATTTTGCTATCGGGTTGGTAAATTGTTTGCAAGACCGCTCTGCCAAGTTTTTGAATAGTATATGACGGAAACTTGGTCAGCTTAGGAGCTTTTTTGCTTTCGGATCCGGTAGAACCGGCTTCGGTGCGATACACTAAAACTTCATCGGGGTTAATTTCGTCTAACAACGCTTCATCATAAGCATAGAAAGAACGCGGAGTCGAAGTAAGCACAATCGGCGACCAACCATATTCCGGCAAATACTTTGTAAATTTTAATGTTCGTTGCACTCCGCTAAGTCCCATTGGTGGGAAATAATATGCAATAACTAATACTTTCTTTTCAGCCAATTCCGTCTCTTCCGATTGTTCAAATATTGAGTATGCAAAAATAAGAATAAATATATAGTATAAAAAATACGATTTTGTAATTTTTGTAAATTACATCAAAAAAGCCTCGATTTCGTGTAATATATGTATTAATAAAATAAAGAATTGCTCAAAACTTCTATTAAGTCCTAAAATTGTCGGATTAAATTTTTCTGAAAGTTAAAAATGAGAGCCTATTCCAAGTTAATTTTTCAAATTAGTATAATTTCTACCTTGCTATTTATCAATGCTTGC
>CAZIIZ010000237.1:0-5368 GCA_964539225.1 uncultured Hyphomicrobiales bacterium
TAAATGACGCTATTATAACTTTTAAAGCTAATGTTGAAACTGAAATAATAAATGTTGAACTGTACGATATTAAAGGCACATTGATAAAAATCTATCAAATGGTAGGATTAAATACCAATTCCAATCAATTGCATTTAGATGTATCAGGTTTACCAACAGGAATGTATAATTTGATAATCAAATCCGACGTAAATGTTTATCAATCGAAATTGATAAAAGTGAAATAAACAAGCGAAGATTACCATGTTTGAAATATTTATAGCTGAATTGTGTTCGCTAGAAGAGTAGATTAACTACGTTGAACCCTAAGAAGCTAACCATTATACACATCTTTTAATCGTTGCCGACTTGTCATTCCTGCGGAACGAGTCTTCGAGTGGATGCAGGAAACTCTTCTTAGGGTTCAGCGTAGCTAATCTAAGTCCTAGATAATACTTGCTATTTTGCAATGCGTTCTGAATTACAGTATTTTAGATTCCGGTATTTAGCTTCGCTGAATCGTAAGAACGATTTGCTCGAAGACTCACAAAACCGGAATGACACTATTTGTCGGTATTGCGGAAAATGTGTATAATGGATAGAAGAAGGGTTTCCTGCTGCACTCGAAAACTCGCTTGCAGATTATATCTCGCACTTAATTATTATAATGATGGATATCTTACGCCGACAAGACACAATCGAGCGATTATAAAAAGTGGCAAAACGACTATAAATAGACAAATTTATCTGCAAATATCAATACTCGAAATTGTACTATTAAAAAGTGGATTCAATTATCGTACTTGTCATAATCGGATAGCAAGACGATTAAAATTAGTATTGAAATTAAATTATCTAAAAATATGTTCAATGCGAATTCGTCGGCAGGGTTTTACAAATGATGAAAAGTTATGGAAACATTGACCGAAAAAATTAATCAGTTAAAGATGAACGGTGAGCTAATAGAGAAATTCGTTCGCTCCTCAGGCAATGGCGGGCAAAATGTGAATAAAGTATCGACTTGTGTATATCTAAAGCATCTACCTACGGGTATTGAAGTAAAAATGAGTACTGAGAGGACTCAAGCCGGCAATAGACGCAAGGCTTATGAGTTAATGATTAATAAAATTGAGAATAACAAACTCCAAGAGCATAGGAATCAAGTACAAAGTTTCGAGAAATTCAAACGCCAAACACGCCGAAAGCCTAAAGCCATCCGAGAAAGAATTTTAGACAATAAAAAGATTCAAGGCGAACGGAAAGAAATGCGTAAGAAAGTGCGGTTTGTCGATTAAATAATTCAAATTATACAGTTTATACTTCCAAGAAGTTGTAAATATCTTCCGGAAATACTGGCTTTTGAATACAACTAATTTTATTATTTAACAAGAAGAATTGATCCAATTGAGAGAATTCCCCTTTGGACAGCATAATAAGTCGTGAGTTATCTAGTTCAGCGTAACTCGCTTTAATTTGTCTGATTAATTCGAACACTAAGTCAGGTTTATCCGAATCTTGACCAATAATGATATCTGAAAAAACAACACCGGAATTCGTATTCGTTTGTATTACGGCTAAAGCATTTTGGTAAGAGTTACAGAAAACAATATTTTGGGAAATTTGACTAATATAATTCCGTATAATTGACAAAGTTGATGGGTTGGGTTCGATAATTAAATAATAATTTTCTTCTTTTGATTTTATAATTTCATAATTCAATACTTTGCCTGGTTCTTTAAGTATCATATCGAAAGTAAAAGTCGAACCAAAGTTAAGAACCGACGAAACAGAGATGCTACCGCCCATTAATTCTATCATTTTTTTCGACATTGTTAGTCCCAACCCGGTGCCGCGATTTGTATTTGCAGTAGAATAATCGGCTTTACCGAATGATTCAAAGATCACATTGAGTTTCTCGTTCGGAATGCCAATCCCAGTATCTGAAATAGATGTTTGGATTTTGATATAAGAATCTACTAATTCTATTTGCTTTAGCTTTATCATTATTTCGCCTTGCTTAGTGAATTTGATTGCATTACTAATAATATTCACAAAGACTTGGCGTACACGATTGGGGTCGCCGATTAATTCAATTGGGATACTGTTGTCTATATCGACAATCACTTCTAAGTTCTTTTTGGAAGCATCGAGTGCGAGAGTATAAACTAATTTTTTGATAAAGTCTCGGAAATTGAACAGCTTATTCTCTAAAGTAAAGCTTCCGGAATCAATGCTCGATAGATCTAAAATATCATTGATGATATTAGTTAACTGATTCGCTGAATCAAATATTGTATGGACAAATTCCAGCTGTTCTTCGTCTTCTACTGTCATATTCAATAATTCGGACATTCCAACAATTGCATTAAGCGGAGTTCGTACTTCATGACTCATACAAGCTAAAAAATCAGATTTAGCTCTGTAAGCATACTCGGCTGATTCACGGGCTACCATCATATCGCGCATAGTATTCTTCCGCTCTAAAGACACACCAATGGCGTTACTAATGATACTTAGAGAGTGGAGCTCGTTCTCGAACCATTTTTTAATATTATCAGTATGCACAATTCCTATGATACCGTGCAATTGATGATTAATAAATATTGGTGCAAGCGATATAGACTTAAAATTTTGGATTCCGAATTCTAACATCGAGGAAATCTCATCATTTACGTTATCGTAATTAATTGTCTGATTTTCCAATAAAGCCGTCATTAATTGCGATTGTTCGTCGATGGTAACGATGTCGTTATTATTGAAATTATCAAATGCATTATTTTCGGGATGACTAATTATAGTCTGAAAATTATTATCTCTATTTTCATCGTTATGTAGAGCTAAAAACACATAATCAGCCTGAAGCAAAGTATAAAGATGAGGAATCACACTTCTCGTAGTCTTAATAATATCATCCGACTCTAATAGCTTTAAAATAAAATCAGATACTTTTTGGAATAATTTAGAATCCCGTTCTAATTTTATTTCAGTATCGCGGAAATAATGTTCTTCGTTAATATCTCTAGCTAATATTAGCATCAATTCTGAATTCTGGATATGGATTTTAGATAATAATAATCGCACTGGATACACCGTCCCCAAACCCGAATATAAGTCAGTATATATTTCCTTAGTACCATTATGACTATTATTTGAATACTCGATTATCATTTCTGTATCGTGAATTATTCTCTCGAATCTAAAATTATCCAATTCCGGAATATATAATTTTTCAATTGCTATCTGATTCGCAAATAACACCTTGTATTCTTTATCAATAATAATAGCAAAATCAGTTACGAATTCCATCAATTCTTGGATTTTAATTCTCAAATCGCTGCTATTACTATTGATGAAATTATTGATAATTAGTATTAATTGCTTTGCAATTAATACTAAAGCTTCTTGCTCGAATTTTGAAAAATCGTTTTGATTTCGATTCCAAATCATGACGATTATATCATTTTCAATATTCTCCCAATTGATTCGGACAACAGCTAAAGATTTATAATTATTAGCTAATTCATCACTAAATTCGGATAAATGTTTGTGGTCGTAAATACTGATATTAGTATTAATTCCATTATTAATTATTGGGTATATAGAAGTAATAGTTGGCGAATCAATTTCGCATATTGTCTGAATGCGATTGTCTGAATTATATCTGCGGTAAACAGAGAAATCATCGAATTTTATATAATCCTTTAATATAAAGTAAAGCGAATTGAAGAAACTCTCCATTTCACTATTATTAAAGCTGATTTTGAATAATTTCATAATCAACCCGGAATAATCGAAATCATCCCTATAATTGGATATATGTAAATTGTTGTCGGTCATTCACCTAAACACCTGTTAATTTATAATCAGTATGCAATATAAGAAAATAAATTTATTTATTAAAATGATTTCTCAAAATAATCGCCTATCCCTCAATTTTTATTAACGAGGGATAGGCAATAATAACAAATATGATTTATTCTGCCCAACAACATAAATACAAATCGCTCGCATTTACCATTAAATCATTCTGAGGCAGAATTCTAATAGTAAATCCTTGCTTGCCGGTATCCGGACATTCGTATTCGCCTTCGTAAGTATAAATGCCTTCATTTTCTTTCACTAAAGTCAGATTATTGGCATTCGTGTTCGTTAAAATATTATGTGGATCAATTGTTCCATAGAATACTTGCACTTCTACATCTGAAGGAATTAAGCCTGCAAGTTTGACATCGGCAGATACTTGAATCTTTTTGCCGACATAAGTCTCACCGGATGTATTCATTTTAGAAATAATTACTCTCACATTTTTCCAGTTGGATTTAATCTTTTCTTTCCATTCCTGGAATTCCTTTGCTTTGATTCCATCGTCGTCTGCAAATTTATGGAAATTAGCCAAAGCCGGAATATAATATTTAGTAGCATAGTCTTTAATCATACGAGAGCTGGAGAATTGTCCGGCAATTGTTTTGATAGAATTTTTCATCATTGTAATCCATTTTTCAGGGATTTTATTAAAGCCGATTCTATCATAAAATGTAGTAACAATTACTTTCTCGAGTGTGTCGTATAAAGCTCCAGATTCGATGATTTCTTGTTCTTCGTAGTTACTGTATTCTTCGCCGGCACCGATAGAGAAACCATTAGTTCCGTCGTAAGATTCGTCCCACCAACCGTCTAATATACTAAAGTTCAAAGTGCCGTTTAGAGCAGCTTTCATACCGCTGGTACCGCTTGCCTCCATAGGACGAATTGGATTATTCAACCACACGTCGCAACCTTTTACCATGTATCTAGCGATTACCATATCGTAATCCTCTAAGAATAATATTTTTTTCTCTAAATTGTACTGGCGTACTCTTTGGATAATAGACTGAATTACTTCTTTTCCGGCAGTATCGTGCGGATGAGCCTTGCCGGCAATTATTATTTGTACAGGACGGTCAGGGTTATTTACGATGCTAGCTAATCTATCCATATCTCTAAATAGCAATAAAGCACGTTTATAGGTAGCAAATCTGCGAGCAAAACCTATAGTTAAAGCATCTGGATCTAAATATTCATTGATTTTACGTACTTCTTCAGCTCCGAGGAATTCTCTTTGTCTTTTTTGTAAATATTCACGAGCGAATAGCACTAAGCGAACTCTTCTGCGTTGCTTTTCTCTCCAAATTTCTTCCGAAGGGATAATATCCATTTTTTTCCAAACTTCATTATTATCAGTTTCGGATCTCCAACGAGGCGATAAATATCTATCGAATAATTCAGACATTTCACGAGCCACCCAAGTAGTAGTATGAATACCATTGGTAACATGCCCGATTGGTACTTCTTTTTCGGGGAAATATTTCCAAATATCTTTCCACATCGTTTGAGCGACTTCGCCGTGGAG
>CAZIIZ010000238.1:0-5361 GCA_964539225.1 uncultured Hyphomicrobiales bacterium
AATGGCGTTATTAGCGCTAATAGCCACTACTTTTTATATTTCTTTCGCATTTTTCGTAATACCTAAAAGTACGGAAAAAATGTATGATAAAGCAAGGCAAATTTCCGTGTTTATGCAAAATACGCTTAAATATGCTAATACGGTGGAACAACAAGAAACGGTCGAAAAAATTGTGAAAGCTTCCAACGACTTAAGTTATATTCTCGTTTTAGATAAAAACGGCAAGGCTATCGTTCATAGCGAGCCTAACCGTGTAGGAAAGGTTTTCGACGACGAAGGCACTCTTTCCACCGCAAGATATCAAAAAACCTTAGAACAAGAATATTTAAGGGATAAAGATAAACCAGAATCACCTCATCATAACGAGAGATGTATTGATATTATTATGCCGTTTTACAATGTGGACGGTGTGCATATTGGGGCTGTGAATGTTGGTTTGTCTTTGAAAGCAATTGATGAGCAAGCCACCGGATACTATTGGATAATGATTTCTTCTCTATTATTACTGAGCTTGGTAGTGGTAATGATATGGGTATATTTTCATAAAAATTTGATTAAACCAATTGTATCGATTAGTGCTTATGCAAATAAATTATCCGTAGGCGATACTGATTTTAATATTTCCACACATTTGAAAGATGAGATTGGCGATTTGTATGGAGCATTTACTTCAGTTAAAACGAATATCGAAAATATAATTGAAGATATTAATACTCTTACAGAATCAGCCATTAATGGGAAGTTGGAATATAGAATATCGAATGAAAAGTATTCAGGTAAATACAAAGATATGTTGAGTGGTATTAATGTTACTATGAACTCGATAATTCGTCCTTTGAACGTAGCCGCTGAATATATAGACAGGATTTCTAAAGGCGATATTCCTCAAAAAATTACAGATAATTATCGTGGCGATTTTAGTGAAATAATAAACAATATCAATCAATGTATTGATGCCGTGAATCTGTTAGTGAGCGATTCTAAATCATTATTTGAAGCTACAATTGATGGTAACATAAATTCAAGAGCTGATATAGTAAAACATCACGGTGAGTTCAGAAATATCATTGGTGGAGTAAATTTGACATTGGACAGATTAGTCGGGATGATTGACGAAATGCCAATTGCGGTGCAAATAGTAGATAGTCAAAATAAAATTCTATACCAAAACAAAGCTATTAAAAATTACTAAATATAAAATGGAATAATTATGCAAATCGAAACTAAAAAGTGTTATGATGCACTAAATATGGAAGACTGCAGGACTGAGAATTGTGCTTCTATGCAAGCAATTAATACTGGAAAAATTGTTACTCGTGAAAGCATTGCCGAAATCAAAGGTAAACACTATGATTTCAAATATACTGCTGTACCTTTGAATGATTTGAAAGGCAATCCTATTGCAGCATTTGAAATAATAATGGACGAAACAGAAATCAAAGCTGCTCTGCGTGATTCTCAAACTAAGGAAATGGAAATCAATAAAGCTTTGGACGAAGCAAAGCAAAAAGAGCTGCAAATGGCTAAACTAATGGAAGAATTAGCCGAGAAAGAAGCTGAAATCAAAAACATCATGAATGCTATCGATGAAAGCAGTATGGTTGTATTCTTTGGATTGGATGGTACTATTCTTGATCTTAATGATAATTTTCTTAATTTATTTAAAATGCCCAAAGATGCCTTTTTAGGTAATAATCATCGCCAATTTAATGCGTTAGCTGCTCAACCCGATGAATATAAAAAATTCTGGGATGGCTTGCTCCAAGGAAAATCTCAAGAATTAATCGCCGAAATTAAATTGCCTCACGGATCTGTGTGGGTCAAAGAAAGTTATTCCGGAATAAAAGATAAAATTGGCAATGTTATAAAAATAATTAATATTGCTACCGATATTACTAAAGTAAAAGAAAATGAGTTTACTATCCATAAGATGATGCAAAAGCTCGAAAAAATTGGTAATTATGATAAAGTAGAAACCGCTAAATTGGTTGAAGCTTTAAAGAAACTCGCCGATGGAAATTTTGATTTTGATCTCAAATCTGGAGTATCAGACGACGATACGAAAAATTCTTATGATACTTATAATACAATTTATAATGCTGTTAATACTACAGTCGAGAGCATCCGTGAAATGACTGCCGATACCATACAAGTAGCCCAAGCCACAGTGGAAGGACGTTTAGACGTGCGAGCTGATTCTACTAAGCACAAAGGCGAATATAAAAAAATTATTGAAGGCATAAATCAATCTTTAGATGCAATTATTCGTCCATTGAACGTAGCTGCTGAATATGTTGACCGTATAGCTAAGGGCGATATACCATTAAAAATCCAAGATGAATACAAAGGCGATTTTAATGAAATCAAAAATAATTTGAATCAATGTATTGATGCTATTTCGCTTTTAGTTAGCGATATTGATGTACTTGGCAGAGCAGCAATTGATGGTAAATTAGATTATCGAGCTGATTATTCTAAACATCAAAATGATTTCCGCAAAATAGTAATGGGCATGAATAAAACCTTGGATGCGGTAATTAATCCATTGAATGTAGCTGCTGAATATATTGACAGAATCTCGGTTGGCGATATACCTCCGAAAATTACAGAACGCTATAGTGGAGATTTTAATAATATTATTAATAATATTAATGTGCTGATTGAGGCTACTAATCGAGTAACAGACGCTGCGACTTCAATTGCTAAAGGTGATTTGAATATAGAATTGACTCCGAGAAACGCTAATGATAATTTGATAAAATCATTTATTAATATGATCCAAAACTTAAAACAAATGATTGCCCAGATTAATGCTTTAGCTAATTCTGCTATTGACGGAAGATTAGACACGAGAGCTGATGCTTCTATTCACTCAGGCGAATATCAGAATATCATTAATGGTATTAATAATACATTAGATGCAATAATTAAGCCGTTGAATGTATCGGCTGAATATATGGATAGAATAGCCAAAGGCGATATTCCACCGAAAATAGTTGAGGAATATAAAGGCGATTTCAATGAAATTAAAAATAATTTGAATCAGTGTATAGACGCAATTCAATTATTGATAACTGATGCTGACATTCTTTCTCGAGCTGCGGTGGAAGGTAAATTAAGCACGAGAGTAGATGTGAGAAAGCATAATGGCGATTTTAGTAAAATCGTAAAAGGGATGAATGATACTTTAGATGCTGCATTGGCTCCGTCGCAAGCGGCAGTAATTGTATTGAAGGATATGGCTCAGGGAGATTTATCTCAATTGATGGAAGGCGACTTCAAAGGAGACCACGCCGTGCTGAAACAAGCCATAAATGGTACTTTGATTTCAATCAATGAGCTTTTGAATCAAGTAAACGAAACAGTAGAACAAGTCTTAAGCGGTTCTTCGCAAGTAGCTGAAGCGTCTCAAAATTTGAATAGTGGAGCTGCTGAACAGGCTGCCGCTATCGAACAAATGTCGAGTTCAATGATGCAAATTGGCTCTCAGACTAAGCAGAATGCTGATAATGCCGGCAATGCTAATAAGCTCGCTGCAAGCTCTCAAGAAGCAAGTGAACGCGGATTCAAGGAAATGCAATTACTTAAAAATGCGATGTCCGAAATCAATGAATCTAGTAAGAGTATAGCTAAGATTATTAAAGTAATCGATGAAATTGCGTTCCAGACTAATCTGCTTGCCCTAAATGCCGCTGTAGAAGCCGCTCGAGCCGGAGTACATGGTCAGGGATTCGCAGTGGTAGCCGAAGAAGTACGAAATCTTGCTGCTCGAAGTGCTCAAGCCGCAAAGGAAACTGCTGAAATGATAGAAGGTTCTATTAAAAAAGTGGATAATGGAACTGTACTTTCCGAGAAAACGGCTGCTGTGTTGGCTGATATTAGAGATCATTCTACTACCGTGGCAAATATTATCAAGGAAATTGCAATTGCTTCAAATGAGCAGGCAGAAGGCATTAATCAAGTAGAAATAGGATTCTCGCAGATCGACAAAGTAACTCAAAGAAATACTGCCGGAGCAGAGCAAAGTGCGTCTGCTGCGGAAATACTTGATACACAGGCGAAGCAACTTAGCGATATGCTTTCGAACTTTGAATTGCTTGATATGCCGAGCAAATCCAAAAAGAATCAATTAGTGCATTTGAAACGCAATAACTTCTTGCATGATAGAAAGAAAAATGGATATTCAAACGATATGTTCCGTAACGGAAGAAAATTCAAAGATAGAGATGCTGAAGATATTGAAGCCGTCGATGATATTACGATTGACGATGATGATTTTAAAAGATATTAAAATAGTCTAAGTACAGAAATCAATAATTTTTAGGTACTATTCGGAGCTGATTCTGATAGTACCTAAACAATTTTGTTAGAAGTTGAAGCTATGTTTTTCAATTCTAAGAAAAGCTCCTTTTCGCGATCACTTAGATTTTGAGGTAATTTGACGTTTAAAGTAACGTACAAATCGCCGTGTTCGTCCGGTTTTGAATACTTAGGCATTCCAATTCCTTTGAGCATTAGCACTTTTCCGTGCTGCGTTTCTGGAGGAATAGTTAGTTTGATTGTACCTGCGAAAGTAGTGATTTTCGAAGTGCCGCCGAGCATAGCTTTATATAAATCTATAGTGATTTCTACGTATAAATCGTCTCCTTTGCGTTCGACTCGTTTATGCGGTTTTACGCTTACATTAATAACTAAATCGCCATTAATTCCGCCATTCTTGCCTTGAGTACCTTTTCCTGATATTTTCAAAACTTGACCGGTATCAAGAATTTGCTTAGTTACTCCTTTATAAACTTCTTCTAAGGTGATTTCAATATTTGCAGAGATGTCTTCTCCGTTTCGAGCTTGAGGAGAATTTTTCTTTTTGCCGCCAAATCCACCACCGAATATTTTCTCAAAGAAATCAGAAGTAGTTTCGTTATTAGCAAAAAAGTCATTTACAGTAGATCGTTGTCCTCCGGCACGTTTTTTACGCTCATTGTTTTCGTACCACTCATTCCAGTTAAATTCTTCGCTGTTGCCTCCGGATTGGCGGAAATTTGAGAAAGTGGAACCCAAACTGTCAAATTTTCGTCGTTTTTCAGGATCACTCAGCACTTCGTATGCCTCACTAATATCTTTGAACTTATTTTCCGCTGCTTTATTGTCCGGATTTTTATCTGGATGATATTTATGAGCTAAAGTTCTGTAGCTTTTTTTTATTTGTTCGGCAGTTGCTTTTTTGTCCACTCCAAGCGTTTTATAGTAATCTTTAAAATCCATAACGAACTGTTTTCATAAGTTTTAAATAAAATATTGCAAAGTTTTAACGAATTTGATGGTGTAATATTTTATTTCTTGCTCTAATATTTTTTATAGTTT
>CAZIIZ010000239.1:0-5345 GCA_964539225.1 uncultured Hyphomicrobiales bacterium
CATTCCATATATTTAGAAATTATAATCTATTAGTTTATCAAATTCTATAGTTTCTTGAGAGCTTTCGAGCATATTTTTAATAGTTACTTTGTTATCTCTAATTTCATCTTCGCCGACTACAATCGAATATTTCGCATTCATTTTATTGGATTGATTGAACTGAGTTTTGAAAGATCTTCTGAATAAATCAAACGATACTTTGATTCCTTTTGACCTCAATATACTCGCAATTTTCATAGAGTATGGAAGATAGTCAACCGAACTAATTACAATGTAAGCATCGCATGAATTAGCTTTTTCAGGCATTTTGCCTAAAGCTTCTAATATTAATATTAATCTTTCTACGCCCATTGCGAAACCGACTCCGGGAGCGGGCTTGCCGCCTAATTGCTCGAATAGACCATTATAACGACCGCCACCGCCTAATGAATCCTGAGAACCAAGGGCATTGCTTTGGAATTCAAATACAGTATGGCAATAATAGTCTAATCCACGCACTAAGCGAGGAGTTACGTTATATATGATATCGGAAGCATCCAAAAGTGCCAACACAGTATCAAAGTGATTTTTACTTTCTTCGTCTAAACAATCTAAAATTGACGGAGCATTCTCAACCAATTTAATATCAGTTACATCTTTGGAGTCCAAAATCCGCAATGGATTAGCTTCTAATCTGCGTTTGCTGTCTTCAGACAATACGTCCTGATGTTCATTGAAATAATTAGTCAATACTTCACGGTATTTATCTCTAACGGAATCATTGCCTAAGGTATTAATCATCAAATTATATTCGTCGATACCAATTGCTTTCAGTAAAGTAGCAGCCAGAATGATGTTCTCTGCATCGCTTTCGGGATTATTACTACCAATACACTCGCATCCAAACTGATGGAATTGGCGAAGTCTGCCTTTTTGAGGGCGTTCATAACGGAAATAAGGACCGAAATACCATGCTTTCAATAAATTGCTTTTATTGAGCAAAGCATTTTGAATAGCTGCTCGCACTAATGCGGCAGTTTCTTCCGGTCTGAGAGTTAGTGATTCTCCGCCTTTATCCTCGAAAATATACATTTCTTTATTAACTATATCAGTTTCTTCGCCGATTGAACGAAGGAATACTTCAGTCTTTTCGAAAATCGGTGTACGCATTTCGTCGTAAGCAAATAGCGAAGTTACTTCTCTAAATTTTGATTCTAAAAATTGCCAAACGTAAGATGAATCAGGCAAAATATCTTTAGTGCCTCTAACTGCTTGTATCATTTATTATTTACTTTCAATATTATTCTAAATTAGTTCAAACCTTTTTTGCCAATATCGGTACGGTTATATTTATTTTCAAATTTAATTAAGTCGGCATATTTATAAGCATTTTCAATAGCAGATTTCAACGAATCCCCTAGTCCGGTTACTGCGATTACTCTGCCGCCATTGCTTACAATTTTTGTTTCGGTCAATTTTGTTCCTGATTGGAACACGAATGCTCCGGCTTTAGTTGCTTCTTCAATTCCGGATATTTCAAAACCTTTCTCGAACGAGCCGGGATAGCCCTTAGAAGCTAATACCACACAACAAGCGTGAATATCTTGTCTGATTTGAATAGCTTCGGGGTTAATTTTTCCAATTGCGGCACTATGCAATAATTCTGCAAAATCGCCATCCAACAATGTTAGCACGGCTTCAGTTTCTGGATCGCCGAAGCGGACATTGAATTCAATAACTTCAGGTTCGTCGTTGTGAATCATTAGCCCAACAAACAAACAACCAATAAAAGGATTATTCTCGGCTACCATTCCAGCTAATGTTGGTTTGATGATTTCTTCTTCTACCTTTTTCAACACCACACTATTAACTATCGAAGCCGGTGAATATGCTCCCATACCGCCAGTATTCGGACCTTTGTCGTCGTCGTAAACACGTTTATGATCTTGTGCAGAAGGCAATACTACATAGTTTTCACCATCGCAAATCGCAAATATAGAAGCTTCCTGACCATACAAGAATTCTTCAATAACTACAGTTTCACCAGCTGATGAGAACAGCCCGTCGAACATTTCGTCAATTGCATCGTGAGCTTCTGTGCGTGATTCTGCTATTATTACGCCCTTTCCGGCGGCAAGACCGTCAGCTTTTAAAACGATTGGCGTTTCTAACACATCAATAAATATATGAGCTTCATCAACGCTTGATTTATGGAATTGCTTAAAGTTTGCAGTAGGAATATTATGACGACTCATAAAATCCTTAGCAAATGCTTTAGACGATTCTAATTCCGCCGCTGCTCTCGATGGACCAAATACATTGATCCCATCTGCACGCAGTTCGTCGGATAAACCATCGGCAAGCGGTTGCTCCGGTCCGATAACAACTAAATTAATATCGTTAGATTTGCAGAAATCTATAATTTGATTATAATTATTGATGTCAATATTTGCACTATCTGCAATTTGAAGAATTCCCGGATTGGCGGGAGCGGCAAATATTTTATTTGCACTTTCCGAGCGAGAGAGAGCAGTTACAATTGCATGCTCTCTTCCGCCGGAACCTATTACTAATATGTTCATTTTTTTGCTATTTAAGTATTATAATTGATAAAAAGAACTCAAATCTAAATCTTTTTATGCTTATTTCAAAATACTATTTTATAATTATGCTTTTTTGACAACGTAATTGATTGTATTATCGAAGTATTCGATGAATTCTTTATACTCAGTAGGGCATCTTCTGTTCAAATATAACAATAACATAGAATAAATGCTTAATTTTAGCAATTCTTTGCGATTATTATTATTTGAGTATTCTTCATTGATTTCCGCAAAATGTGCGTCCAATATTTCTGCGAACATATTATCTAACTTTTCTTTGAACGATGCCGGAGTTCTAAGTTCTCTTATATTTTCTGTAAAAACAGCTTGAAATATTCCCGGATATTGCAGGAAAAACATAGCTATAGCTTTAGACTTTTTTAATACTGCGTCTTCCCCATTGGCTTCAATCTTTCTATCAATTACGAATTGCTTGGTTTCATCTATAAATTCATTTACGCAAATCGCTATCAAATCCTTCATATCCTTGAAGTAATTATATAGCGTTGCGTAGGAATATCCGGCTTCCTCGGCTACTGTTCTTGCCGATACTGATTGCACTCCTTCGCCTCGGATGAGTGTCTTGCACGCATCAATAAAATATCGACGCATTCTTTGTTCTTGGATCTCTTTCATTTTTAGACCTTCTTTATATTAATTATTAGCTCAGTAGTAGAGCGGACTATAAATCTGAATAGTTCGGCTCTATTAATGATATTTATTCTGTACATATTAATTTTGCAATATTTGCGTATTAATGTTACTATTTTTGCTGTTTTCATAACGATTTCGCATCTGTTAATAATATTAACGAATACAAATATAATTAACACTGTTAATATATGCAAGAAATATTTTTATTATAATGAAGATTTTTTGAAAGCGTAAGGCAGAAGCTCATCCAACGTGTAAGAAATAATTGACTTAATATCTTTATTTGGCAATAAGTTAATGCATATAATCGTAGGATTGATTGAGAATTCTGTCATTTTCTGGCGGCATAGTCCGCAAGGTACAGAATCGCCCGAAGGTGATGATAGAGCAATTGCGATTTCCAACATTTCCGTACAACCGGACTTCACCATTGAATCAATTGCAAGCATTTCGGCGTGGGTAGTTAAAGTATAATCAGCGGATTCGACATTGCATCCGGTGTGAATATTTTGATTAATATCAATTAGAGCTGCCCCAACTTTGAATTTAGAATATTCAGCATAAGCGAATTCCCGCATTTCAATTGCTTTCTGCACAAGTATTTGTTGTGTTGGAGTTAAATCGGAGAATTGTATCGGCTTCATAATTTTCCTTTTGATAATAATTTAATAAAATCATGTCCTCTTTTTATAGCGATACAATGTCCAAAAAGCCATAGTATCGCAATCAAACCGTAATTAACATCTTTTGATTTTGTCATTCCTGCGGAACGAGTCTTCGAGTGGATGCAGGAATCTGAGGATGTTGTGGTACTAATAAATATAAACATCAAGAGTAATTAGATTCCTGCATGCACTCGAAGACTCGTTTGCAGGAATGACAACTTGAAATATTTTCTGGTTTGTAACGCTCTCAGTATTATTATCTTTCCCAAACCATTCTCTCCCAAATTCATCCGACGGCAGAACACCATCGGATGAATATTAGGGTTTCAAGTATTAACCTTCGTATTCAGGAATATCGGTTAATTTTCTATAACCGATGAATCCTTCTTTTTTGCGTTCAATTGCTTTTAATGCAGAAGCGTAAATTGCTTTCCAATTTAAGTTGAATTTCTCGAGCAATTCTTCAGGCTCGCCGCTTGTGCCGAAAGTATCTTTCATACCAACGAATTCCATAGGCACAGGAGCGTTTTTAACTACTACTTCAGCAACAGCAGCACCAAGTCCGCCGTGAACCTGATGTTCCTCAGCAGTAACGATACAACCGCATTCTAAAGCAGCTTTGGTAATTGTTTCGCCGTCGATTGGTTTAATTGTGTGGTTGTTGATTACTCTTGCATTGATGCCATGAGTTTTCTTCAACTCTTCAGCAGCAAGCATAGCTTCCCATACTAATAAACCGCATGCTATTATCGCTACATCGTCGCCCTCACGGAATACTTCGGCTTTGCCAATAGTAAACGGAGTTTCTTCTGTAGTGAATAATGGCACAGCTGAACGACCAAATCTTAAGAAAGCCGGTCCGTACATTTCGCCGATAGCTATAGTTGCCTTTTTTGCTTCATTATAGTCGCAAGGCACAACTAAAGTCATATTCGGCAATGCTCGTAGGAATGATACTTCCTCTAAGCTCTGATGAGTAGCACCGTCAGGACCTACAGTAACGCCTGAGTGTCCGCCGCAAATTTTCACATTAGCATTGTTATAGCAAACGGAAACTCTGATTTGATCTGCATTACGGAAAGCAGCGAAAGCCGCATAGCTTGCGAAAAATGCAGTCTTGCCGGACAATGCCATACCAACGGCAATAGTTGTTGCATTTTGTTCAGCAATTCCGATAGAGAAAAATCTGTCCGGATGTTTTTCTTGAAATAATGAAGTCATTACAGAACCGGTAATATCCGCACCCATAACGACTACATTGTCATATTTATCGCCCAACTCACGCAATGCTTCGCCGAAGCCGTGGCGAGTAGTTTTTTTACCTTGTAATTTTATATGTTCCATTTTTTATTCTATTATTTATTAAATAAGTTAAAATGAGCTTAAAGCCAATATTTACACTAATTCCTGCAATGCTTTTTCAGCTTGTTCTTCAGTTGGAGGT
>CAZIIZ010000240.1:0-5344 GCA_964539225.1 uncultured Hyphomicrobiales bacterium
TATAATTCTATTTCGTCTTCTATTACTAATATTTTCGCCATCTATTTCAGCTCTCTTATATTTTAGATTATTTTATGCCATTATAATATCAATAACGCCTTTTAAAGTCAATTGTCCAGTATTATCTAAGTGTTGAATGTTTTTAATTAGCTGATTTGTGAGAATTGCTCCTGAGCGAGCTACCAAAATACCGCTTTTAGTTACTATGCTCTGTCCGATTAACATACCTTCTTGTAATTCAACAACCTTTATTGTTCGTTCTGAACCTGGGGGATTGGGATTCGAATTTTCTGTTGATTGAGACTCTTGCTCGGCTTGCACTTTCACGTTTTGTTTTTCTACCATAATCGCATCATAATCTCGATTAGGAGTAGAAATATCCCGTCGTTCATACGAGAATGCTTCATTGGCAGTATCCTGAAGCATAAAACGAAATTGATTTGATAAATTGGTATCGAACCATTTGCTTCTGTCGAATACTATTTTGGTTACTGATTTATGTCTATGAGCTGTAACTGCTAGAGGTTGCTTAAAATCAGGTACAATTGTTCTGTTATAATACAACTCTTTAGGCAATCTGAAAACGCTATTCACGTACATAAATGTTATCTTCAGTATCTGCGACTCTGATAAAATATTATGCCCAGATAATTTCTTTGGATAGCCTGATCCATCGTAATTTTCCCATAGTTGTAAAATAATCTGAGCTGAGAACGCCATCCCTTCTATATTTGCAATTTTGCTGACTATTGTTTGCCATAAATCAAAGAATTGCGTACGTTCAATTTCAGACAAATGCTCCGGATCGAAATTCATGAATTTAACAGGCATAAAATTCATAGCAAATATATACGTGTGCATCGCTAATACAATATTTTCATAATGAGTACCGCTAAGTTTCATAGAAATAGCAATATTTTTTATTATAGGCAGACAAGTCTCAAAAAAATCTCCAAAGTAATATGAATTCAAAACAGAAATATTTTTATTGAATTCTATCATATACTGACTAAATCCCGACGACTTAGGTGCGGAAGTCGCATTCTGCAAAGCATTATTCTTCTCAACTAATTCTTTTTGTAGATTTTTATTTTTTATCTGATTATAATAATGAGTAAAACATAAGCGAACTGCTTGAACCAATTCAATTTCTTCGATTGGCTTAGACAGAAACATATAAGTATGAGCTCTATTAATAGCTGCAATTATTTCTTTCGGATCGGAATGAGCTGTTAAAATAGTTCGTACGGCATCAGGTACATATTTCATAGTTTCAGCTAGAAACTCATCGCCGGAAAGTCCTGGCATCCTTTGGTCGGATAGAATTACTTCAGGTCGCAACCCCTTTTTAATCAATTCAAGGGCTTCATTGCCAGATTTAGCAGTAATCAAATTATAATGTTTACTGAAAAATCTCTCAAATATTTTCAATAACAGTATATCATCCTCTACTATCATTAAAGTACCGTGCTTTACCGTTTCAATCGGTTGATCTGGCTTCACAGCCTGTTGCGTAGTTGCGTTCATATTAATATTTTTCTTCTACTATTGCTAATTATACTTACCCGAATATAAATTTATCGAAAATAAATAATATATTCAAATTATTTTTTCAATATTTTATCATTTATGCTATAATGTTATAATTATTTATTTTGTTTCTCAATCAAGCTCTTGATCTCTGTTAATATTCTATCTGTAGAACTAATCTGTGGTGCTGGAGTAGGCGACTCTTCTTTCACTTTTTTGAAGGAGTTTATCGACTTAACGACTAAAAATATACTGGCAGCTATAATCAAGAAATCAACGCCCTGCTGTATAAAATTTCCTATATTTAGAGTAACAGCTGGAATTGCTTTGCCCGTTGAATCAGTTGCTGCCGCTTGGAGCATTATTTTCCAACTTTTAAAATCAACTCCGCCGAGCAATATTCCTACCGGAGGCATGATTAAGTCATTTACTAATGAAGTAACGATTTTGCCAAATGCAGAACCAATTACAACACCTACCGCCAAATCAATAACATTGCCTTTTACTGCAAATTCTTTAAATTCCTTCAAAACTGACATTTTTCACCTCTATAATATTGATTACTGTTATTTCAGAACGTTTAAATCATTTCAGCTACGAATTAACTGAAGATCTAATTTGTCTAATTTTAGCTCTAGATTCTTCTAAATAAATCGATTTGGGATATTTTGTAAGTATCAGTGTATATTCCTTCATAGCTTCATCGAATAACTTATCGGCGAAATATGCTTCTGCTAATTCAAAACATATCCTGTCGGCAAATATAGATTCAGGAGTTTTTTCCAAAAATTCTAAATATATTTTTCGCTGCTCCGATTTTTTATTCATTTTTTTATATATACTTGCTATATTTATTAATGAGAATTCAACAAGACTTCCGCTTCCTGATTCTATTGCTTCTCTATATTCATTTATCGCCACGGAATCTTGCTCTTGTTTATCATGTTTTTCAGCTAGTGCGAAAAGTCTGATAGCTTTATTTTGACTTTTGTTTTGTTCGATTAAAAATATTTTCTCCAAGGCATCATTTGCTAAATTAGATTCCGGATTTTCTGCAATTTTATTAAATAGTGTCATAGCAGAATCTATTTGTCCGTCGAAATAAACAAATTCAGCCAAACGGAAAGCAGCGTAATCCTTTTCGTTAGAAATTCCGGAATTATTAGTATTTGATGCGATTTGATAATATTCTCCGGCTTTGCTAATATTATCCTTAGCAAAATAAATATCGCCCAAAGTATTTGATGCTTTAAATGCTATTGGTTGATTCTTTGCGGTTTTTTGCAACTCTACTAAAGTCTCAATTGCTTTATCTGATTGTTTGATATTATCTTTATAAATCATTGCTATACGATACTGAGCATCGAAAGAAATAGCATTATTGGGATAGAGCGATACCATGTTTTTATACCTATCTATCACTTGCAGATAATCCTTTTCTTTGAAATTCTGAGTTAGTTCGGCTTTCGACTCCATAGCTCTGGTATAGCCGAACAAAGCATTTATTAAATATGGCGAATTCTTACCTAAGTCAATTATCAATCCATACGCTTTCATAGCAATATCCAATTCGCCGTCCTTGACTCTGGCAGTAGCGAAATTAAATATCTCTAAACCCTTAGCATCTAATTGCTTGTCTAAATCAGCATAAACTTCTAATGATTTTTCGTAATCTCCAATCGCAGTCAAAAACCAAGCGTAAAGTACAGTATAATTTTTCTGTCCTGCTTTTGATTCTTTCTTCATAACTGACATTAAATATTCCTTAGCCGGCACACTTAGGATAATTGCTTGTATTCGTCCTTGTGTTTGAGGAATATTTTTAGTCTGATCGAAGTAAACTAATACTTCTTCTGATGCTTTTTTGAAATCACCAATTGCTATATACAGTTTGCTTAACTCATCAGCAAATGCCTGTTTGTTATTCATTATTTTTCTGCCTTGCTCGTAAGTAAAGACAGACTTATCAAATAAAAGCAATTTACTTTGAGATGCGGCTGTAGCCGTATATGTGTTTGCATCTTTAGAATTTGATTCTAAAGATTTTTCCCATGCAGAATTAGCTTCTTTCGTTTTACCTAATTTCCACAGAACTTCTGCATACAAACAATAAACGGTATTGGTCTTATTTTTTTCTAAATATTTTTCTATCGGCACTAATAAATCAGAAAATTGATTTAATGCGTAAAGCGAACGCACGTATCCTAAAAAATACGTTTCCATATTCTGGTTAGAATTAAATAGTTCTTCGTAGATTTTAGCAGCATTACGGTAATCACCATTAGCTTCAAATGTTTCCGCCAATTTCTGACGATTTTGATTAACATTTTGTGCTACAACAGGACATGAACCAATTGACATTACAATTAGTAGAGCGATTATATATATTTTGTACATTATTAATTTCAGATTTGTTTTACAACTTCCCCGGAATCTTAGACGTAATATATTTAACTTTGTTTTTTGCTTTTCTGCATATATTTGTATAATTTAGCAAACCATTAAATTGACAATTAAATAATATATTTGGAGATTATGTTTATGAAAAGAATAGGATTCCTTGCCGGAGAAGAACGTGAATTTATTAATGATGTAATTTCAAATATTAACAAGCACAATTCTAAGAATATTTCCGCCGAAATGGCTCAAATTGGAGGAATTGAATATTCAAAAAAGAATAAATACGATGTGATATTTGATACTGTTTCTGAATATGTACCATTTTTTAGTGCTTTTATTCGTACGTCTTCGCTTTCGAATACAAAAATAATAAATAAAAATATTTATTTTATCCCTGACGATGCCTTATATTTCAACTCAGTAGCCAATGACTTAAAAATAAAAGTGCCACGCACAATTGCTTTACCTAGCAAACACCATCCGGCTGGTACAAATTCTGAATTTATGTACAATCTAGAATTCCCACTAAAATGGGAATCTGTGTTTGAACACATACAATTTCCTGCATTGCTCAAACCAATTAAGCATTCCAATTATTTGAATAGCCATACCGTATATAATCCTAACGAGTTCTTCTCGATTTACGATTTGACCGGTTGCGAAGTGATGATTATTCAAGAATTTATACAATTCGAAGAATATTATAGGATATATTCTATTGGAGACGAGCAAAGAATTATCCGATATATACCTAATCAGCCTCTACTTACCCGTTTTGCTGATAATCCTGCCGTTATGGATAAAGCATTAGAAAAGCAGATCAAGCAATTGTCTGCAAAGTTCAATAAAAAAATTGGGATTGATTTTAATGCCATCGAAATCGCAGTCAAAGCCGGAGTACCTTATTTTACTGAATTTATCAACATTGATCCATTCACTTCTTCGGCGATGCTCAAACCAAACAATTATCAATGGTTGGTGAAGACTATGACAGATTATTTATGTTCATTGGTTGCAGATAAAAAAGTAACGAAAAAGATTAAAATCGACGAAATGCCGGTCTAATAATATTAATTTAAAAAAGGCAGTTCGCTCAATATAATTCTTTTTAGAATATAATGAGAGCAAACTGCCTATAATTTATTTGATATATAAAACGATTATTTTAGGACTTTTTTGATAGAGTTCATAAAGAATTCTTTATCTTTCATGCCATTTATCGTCTCTACTATACTTCCATCTTTATCTATGATAAATGTGGTAGGTATAGATGCTATTCCGCCATAATTAGTTCTAATGGCATCATTACCAATGAAATTTATATATTCAATTTTCTTATCTTGGACAAATTTTGTAACCGTAGATGCTATGCGGTTCGTGACTGTTGCGTCCAGATACGCTATCTGGGCTAACC
>CAZIIZ010000241.1:0-5331 GCA_964539225.1 uncultured Hyphomicrobiales bacterium
AATGACCTTTTTTTATGATGTCTTCTGTCGCCATCGCTGAATCCTCTGCGATGCTCATCATCGTCGTCGTATCTATCGTGATGATCGTCGTCGTGGTCATATTTAGGACGACGGCTATCATATCTGTCGTCGCGAATTGCATTCTGCGGGAGAACCGAACGCTCAATAATTTTTTCTAATTCGCCACGGTCTAACCATATTCCGCGGCATTCCGGACAATAATCAATTTCAACGTTTTGCTTTTCCGAAATTAGCAATGTTACGTTACTGCATCTTGGACATTTCATTTCTTTTCCCTTTGTTATTATAAATTTATTTGTTTAGAATTGGGTTCAATGTGAATATGAACGAAAGAACGGTCTAACACTTCGTGGATCTGAGCTTCTAATTTATGAGATATGGCGTGGGCTTGCTCCACATTTAGAGAGGAATCGACCACAATATCAATATCAATAAACGTGTCAGCTCCTGAAGTCCTCAATCGCAAAGCATTGTATGAAATAATTTCATTATAGCTTCCGACTACTTTTTTTATCAAATTATAAGAATCATGTGAAGTCTTATCAGTTAACACATGAATAGATTTTTTAGCAAGTTGGTACGACACATACAAGACTATCATCGCCACAATCAATGCTGCAATAGAATCAGACAAATACCAACCGAAATTGGCACAAGCTAAACCAATTAATACAACCCCTGAGCTCCAAATATCAGTAGAGAAATGAAGTGCATCAGCCTCTAATGCCTGACTATTATATTTTTTAGCCGTCCTAGCCAATGCACGAGAACGAGAAATATCAATTACAATCGATAATACTATTACTACATAGCTCCAAACATTTACGTCGATGTGCGTATTTCCGCTTAGTAATCGCCCAATTGCTTCATACAAAATCCAACCGCAAGTAATAAACAATAATACTGTTTGAATTAACGCAGAAATATTCTCAATTTTACCGTGTCCGAAATGGTGATTCTCATCCGCAGGTTTGTCGGACACGCTAACTGTATAAAGCGTGATTATAGCAGCGAATAAATCTAAACAAGAATGCAAAGCCTCCGATAATAAGCCAAGACTGCCGGTAAGTATTCCGACTACGAACTTAGTACCGGTCAAAAATACAGCAGCAAGAATAGAGCTGAGAGCTACTCTAATTTTTTCATTTATCATTTCTTTAAATTTCCCATGAATTGTACAACAAAACAATATATAGAATTATATATATACAAATACACTTCGTCTGTAAACAAAGTATAAATATTAACAATTTAAGCCATTAAACGATTTGTTAAATTATTTCGGGCGGTTGCCAGATTTTGGAATACGAGAATAATAATCTCGATACGGAAGTACGATGAGCCGAATAAGTGCTGAAATTTAATTTCAACATATTATTCGAATTCTCGTTTATATAAACGAAGTCAAGATGATGAACGTGGATATGATCGGCATCAGCCATAAAATCTTCGCATTGTTCGGTAGCTATGTCTTGTTTCTCAAATAAGTCAGAAGTACTCATGGCTAAATAATTATCAATAGCATTAAAGCTAAAGATAAATACTAATACCCAAGTTAATAAATTATTTTTCAAAACGTATCTCTACCTTAATTTGCGATTTGCAGTATATTCCCAAAGTTTAGAATCATTCGGGAAATTTAATAAATCAAATTGATAATTTTAAACTACGGGTTTGCTCTAAAACTGAAATATTCAGAGCAAACCCGATAATATATAAATCGAAGAAAATCTACTTCTTGTCCTGCATTCTGTAAATTCCTCTATTGGATTTAATCTCAATAAAGTCGATACATAACTGCACTTCAGGAATAATTTCTGAATGCTCGGCTTTGTATTTAGCCAATCCATCTGAATTATTCAATCCGCTACGGAATAAAGTATTGTAGAATTCTTGAATAGCTTTGATAGCACTTTCGCTATAACCGCCTCGACGCATACCGATTAAATTCAAGCCATCTACCTTCGGAGGATTTTCGCCAATCATCACAAATGGAGGCACGTCCTTTGTGATTTTAACTGCTCCGCCGATCATAATATTTCTGCCGACTTTGCAGAACTGATGAACAACAGACGAACCGCCGATAATAGCATTATCATCTACTTCTACGTGTCCGCCTAATTGCACGGAGTTAGTAATACGTACATTATTACCAATTTTGCAATCGTGAGCTACGTGGGCATAAGTCATTATCAAGCAATTGCTGCCTACTTCTGTTCTATACGTAGCAGTAGTAGCTCTGTTGATAGTCGCAAATTCACGAATCACAGTATTATCGCCGATAATAGCATAAGTAACTTCGCCTGCATATTTAATATCTTGAGGTTCAGTTGCAATTGCTACGTGCGAGAAAATTCTGCAATTCTTGCCGATTCTGGCCCCATTAGCTATGATAACGGAATACATTATCTCGGTTCCATCGCCGATTTCTACATCGTCTTCTATGATTGTATATGGACCTATTTTTACATTCTCGCCGATTTTTGCTTTAGGCGATACTATCGCCGTACTATGTACTAAATTGCTCATACTTATACTTCCCTATCCACTAAAGCTGCTTGGAATTCACATTCTGCGGCTACTTGGCCGTTGACATTAGCGGTAGCGGCGAACATAAATGTATTAAATTTTTTGTTTATCATTTTGACTTCCATAATTAATTGGTCGCCCGGAATTACTTGTCTCCTGAATTTAGCATTTTTAATTCCTAAGAACAATACTAATTTATCAGAGAAATCATCCAATGAATTTAAAAGCAATAAGCAACCAGTTTGAGCAATAGCTTCCATAATTAGAACGCCCGGCATAATTGGTTTTTCCGGAAAATGACCCATAAAATACGGCTCATTCATGGTTACGTTTTTAACGCCGACGATTGTTTTTGCATCCATATCGAATTCAGTTACTTTATCAACCAATAGGAATGGATAGCGATGCGGCATAATTTTCAACAAATCATAAATATCAAGCACTACGCCTTTGGATTTATCGCCTTTGAAATTTTTAATTGGTTGCTTTTTCAAGTACAATGCACGAATCTTTTTAGCAAATTCTACGTTCGAAGCATGCCCCGGACGAGCTGCAAGCACTTGCCCCTTGATACGAGTGCCGGCTAAAGCCAAATCGCCAAGCATGTCTAATAATTTATGGCGAGCAGGCTCATTTTTATATCTTAATTCAGTATTATTTAAGAAACCGCTTGTGCCAAGCACAGGAGTTTGCTCAATACCTAATTTCTCTTGCAAATTCATCAACTCTTCGGAATTCATGTCTTTGTCGATAATTACGATAGCATTATCCAAATTACCGCCTTGAATCAAACCTTGCTCTATCAACATTTCTACTTCAGTTAAAAAGCAAAAAGTACGAGCCGGAGCGAAGTCTTTCACGAATTCTTTCTTCAAATCGAATAATCCGGTATGCTGACTGCCCAGAGCCGGATTGTAATAATCTACCATCACAGTAATACGATAATCATCGAGCGGAAGAGCTACGATTTCTACGCCTTTTTCTTCGTTAGAGAAGCGAATATTTTCGTCGATTACTAAATAATATCTATCTTCATTTTGAGTTTCGATACCAGCATTTTGCAATACTTCTACGTAAGGCATAGATGAACCGTCGCCGATAGGCGGCTCGATGCCATCTAATTCTATGCGACAATTATCAATTTCTAAGCCTACTAATGAAGCCAAAACGTGTTCTACGGTATGGACTTTTACGTCGCCAATACCCAAGGTAGTGCCGCGAGATAAGTCAACCACGAAATCCACTAAAGCAGGAATTTCGACCGGTTCGGCTAAATCTGTTCTAACAAATTTATAACCATAATTCGCCGGAGCAGGCTGAAAAGTGATTGTAGTTAATTTACCTGTATGCAACCCAACGCCTTGCAAAGACACGGCTTGCTTTATTGTTCTTTGTTTATCTGCCATTAAAAATCTTTCGTCTGTTAATTTCAAAATTAAACATAACTAAATATAAACCTACAAAATTACGATTTTTTTCTTATTTTACAATAGATATTATTTAACTGCATTATATTTTGAATTGGATTTGGTATTCATTGGCTAATTATATCGCTCATAATTTATTTCTGAAAGCAATTATAATTAAAATAAATTTGCATAATTCAGGATAATATAGTAATTTGGATTACGGAAAATTTTGTTAATAAAAGAATTCAATGTTATGTGGAAATCAATACTTATACTTTTAATTTTTACTACTTTAAACGGTTTTAGTCAAACCATTAAGTATTTCAATGCTCCTATTGAAACAAATTGGACGCAATGGGAGAAAAAGAAAGTATCTCCGGAATTTCTAAGGCAAAGTTTTACTTCAATTACGGATTTTACTTACGAAAATGCAGATTCTTTAGTTTCTGCTTGTTCAAGTTACCATTGGTTAGATATTGATAATGATAAAAATGATGAATTAATTTATAGTGGAGTAAGCTGGGGAGAAGGCGAAATGACAATTATTTACAGAGTAACCGATTCTAAAATACAGAAAATTCAACATTTCTTTGGGCGGATATTAGATATTCAAAATTTGGGAACTAATCGTTGTAAAATGATTGTATTTGAATATGCTTGTTGTGCAGGATATACTGATTACATTCAAACTTACGAGTATAATAGTAAAACTCAAAATTTTGAAATCACAAATGCGATTGCAAAAATTAGATTAACAACAATACCGACTGATTTGCAAGAACCAGTAAAATTTAAAACAAAAGTTGCACATTCTATTTTAAGATATTCCCCTGAAACTATTACCGGTATTGGTGAAGGAAGATACGATTTTGAAGCAATCAATGGCGAAAATATTCTTACTATTTATCATTCAGTAGCTACAGGACAAATTTTTGCTGAAGCTAAAGACAACTCAGGAACAATTTGGTATTTAGTCGTGATGGATTCAATTTCTGCTGGCGAAAAAACTATTATTAACAGAGGAAGTATAGAATTCCTTAAATATCAACCCGTTGGATGGATTGCAAAGAACTCTGTTTCGCTTATTACTAATTAAATAAAACAATCAATGGATTGAATACTACAACTATACCTAACCATTATACACATCTTTGCAATACTGATTAATTCTGTCATTCCGGTTTTGTGAGTCTTCGAGCAAATACCGGAATCTAAGACTTAGATGTTTTAGTACAAATGAAAGCATTTAGATTAGCTACGCTGAACCCTAAGAAGGGTTTCCTGCATCCACTCAAAGACTCGTTCCGTAGGAATGACAATTTAGCATTTTGTGAGTTTTGCAACGGTTGTATTCTGTATCAAAATAATTAAA
>CAZIIZ010000242.1:0-1294 GCA_964539225.1 uncultured Hyphomicrobiales bacterium
AGTTGTCATTCCTGTGGAGCGAGTCTTCGAGCGGATACAGGAAATCTGTCTTCAGGTTCAGCGTAGCTAATCTAAGTCTTTGAGATTTAGTAGTGTTCTGTTTCGTCTTCGTGAATGGTGTTGTTTGAGATTCCGGTATTTGTTCGAAGACTCACAAAACCGGAATGACAGTATTCATCGGTATTGCCGAAGATGTGTATAATGGTTAGATGAATGATAGAAATAAAACATTAAACGAATAAATTAGTGAATTGGAATTTCTCGCCATCGAATAATCCTTTGTCGCCGAGCTTTAGCTTAGGAATCACCAGCAAAGCCATGAAGGATAAAGTCATAAATGGCGAATGAAGTTCGGAGCCGAGAGATTTAGCTTTGCTTTCTAATTCTAAATATTTTTCGGCAGTAGTTTCTGCATCTAACGTACTCATTAGTCCAGCGATTGGCAATGGCAATTCCGATAGGTTTGTTCCGTCGAATACTGCCATACCGCCTTGATTCTTAACAATTGAGTTTACGGCTGTAGCAAGCGAATGGTCGTCGCAAGCTACTGCGATAACATTATGCGAATCATGAGCTACGCTGGTGGCGATTGCCCCAACTTTCAATCCAAAATTTTTGATGAATCCGATTTGGGCTTTGCCGTTATTATATCTGTCGATGACGCATATTTTAAGCACATCGTTCTCAATATCGCTTACTGCATAGCCATCAATATTGTTCACGGCATAAATCAGCTTATTCGTTACTAATTGTCCTTCAAGTACTTCTATCACTCGAATTTGATCGGATTCGGCTTTGATAGTGAAATTCTCGGCAGTTTGCAATTCTAAATTAAAATTGTTAATAGCGAGCAATGGAACGTCAGGGATTTCTATGTTTTCTTTAGATGAATATACTTCTACTCCGCCAGTATATGTAGAGCAAATATTAAAATCTGTGAGGTTATCCACGATTATAAAATCTGCTGGTTGATTAATTTGCAAATATCCGCATTCTAAATTGTAATGCTTGATTGCATTGTAATTCGCTGCTTTCAATACATCAAAAACGTCGTAGCCCAAAGCTATAGCACGCCTAACTAATAGATTGATATGTCCATTAATCAAATCATTCGGATGCTTATCGTCCGAACAAAGCATAATTTGCTCAGGATAATTTGTAAATAAAGGATGCAGAGCTTCGAAATTTTTCGCAGCACTGCCTTCGCGAATTAATATTTTCATCCCTAATTTAATTTTGGCGATGGCTTCGTCTATTGTGAAACATTCGTGGTCGGTAGTGATTCCTGCGGATA
>CAZIIZ010000242.1:1304-4192 GCA_964539225.1 uncultured Hyphomicrobiales bacterium
CATATTTTTCGAGATCTGTACCTATTACTCCGGGAATATGCCCGTCAATTGGCTTGTTGAAATTATGGGCGATATTTAGCTTTTCCATTACTTCCGGTACTTGGTAGATTACGCCCGGATAATTCATCATCTCGCTCAGATATTTGATATTATCCATAGCGAGCAAATATTTAATATCTTTACCGGAAATTACAGCACCAGAAGTCTCAAAATCGGTAGCAGGCACGCAGGACGGAGCTCCGAAATAAAATTTCAAAGGAGCATCCTCGGCATTATTTATCATAAATTCTATACCAGCCATACCCAATACATTCGCTATCTCGTGCGGATCGGACACAGTAGCAATAGTACCGTGCCTTATAGCCATTTTCGCAAATTCAGACGGAGCGAGCATAGAACTTTCGATATGAATATGAGCGTCAATAAAGCCCGGAACTGCATAGTTCTCTAATTCTTCGTTAACTTCACGTAAGGCGGTAATTATACCGTCTTGGATAATTATTTCTCTCGGAGTAATAGTTCGAGCGACTACGTCCACCACATTTGCTTTAATTGATTGGATACTCACTTTGCACCTATGTATTAATTTTGTTTCTTATTAATGTTATTCGAAATTGTATCTACGAATATATTCAAAATTAATTGCGAGGGCTATTCAATTTATTACGATTGGGATAGATATTAAGGGATGCTGAATATCGCAGTTATTTATTCATCCGACCACTCGCAAAACTAATTATTATTAATCGCTTCGTTTCAAAGCTATGCACAATAATTACCCTACGCTTTAATAGCAAAGCCTCAATTTGAATTATATCATCAAACCGAGGCTTAGGCAAAAATTGTGCTTTGGGAATATTTAAAATCGTACTGTTAAATTTACGGCTAAATCGATAGGATTCGTAGTAAGCGAATATCGAGAATTAACATCGTTGCCGTAGAGCGTACGGAATTCTGTGTAGTCCGAGAATCTGGCAGAAGCATCTATTCTAACGCCTTTAGCGATACCAACTCCACCACCAAATGCAAATGTTTTGCGATCAGCACCGCTAACGTCTAAGTGATACGGCGAAGTAGTGGAAGTATAGCTAGCTCGTACTGATACCGGAATCATTGGGAAGCTGTATTCCGCACCGAAGCCCCAAGTAACTTGACCGACTAATTCTTTCACTATCAAGCGATTGACCGCATTCATATTCGCTACCGACGAACCATCGTCCTCGGTATTAGTGCTTAATGAAGCGTCAGTAAATTCCAATTGCGAAGCATCTGTATATTCTAATCCGGTAGTAAATACTAGGCCGGAAGCATAGAAAGACAAACCTGCGTCATATACAAACGGAGTACGTACTTTATAAGTAACCGAGCCTTCGGGCGAAGTATATGGATTTGGTACATCGCCATTGTCCCACGTGCTTTGCACTTTTAGTGAATAATTCTCAGTTATTTCGTAGTATGTTGGGAATTTAATAGCGGCACTAATTCGTACGTTTTTGCCGACTTTGCCCAAAATCCCTAAAGAACCGCTAATACCACTAATATCTTGCCTTATTCCTTCGTTTACTTGCAAACTTTTGAAATCCAATTGAGAATTGTCGGCTTTCTTCTCATTATATTTATTACTTATATCTGATTCAGTAAATATTCTATCATATTGATACGAACCCCATTTGCCAACGATTGAGAATCCAATTGAAAAATTAGGATTTACTTCAAACGATGCCGCTCCGGTTATATTATGAATACCGCCGGACTGAATCACACTGCTCGATTGCGATAAACTATCTCGCACCGGTGTTTCAGATTTACTGGCTTCGGGAGTAAGAAATACGTGATACGCTATTTCTGGAAAATTCGTAGCCAAATAATTGCTAAAAGTAGATTTGGGATTGAACCAAGCTGTCTCGTAATCCTGATGGAAATTATTCTCTAAATGATAAGCTACGCCGATAGCTCCACGTTTATCTTGAGATTCGCCATAAACAAACGGCGACACTATCCCGATATTATTGAAATTTTCCTTATTCGATTTGAAACTTGTTAATTGGTCGAATCCAAGGGTTTCATTCTTATTCATCATGAAATTCATACCAATAGAAAATTCCGTTTTAGGGATTAGAGATAATCCGGCGGGATTGTAGTACATCGCCGAAATATCGTCCACCACGCCCATATAAGAAATTCCCAAAGCAGCACTTCGAGCCGTAGGATAACCGTTCGGCTTGGTGTATCGCAAAGCATCTTCGATAAATTGAGCTTTAGCGGTGTTTGTAAATAATGCTGAAAATGACAGTATAGTCAGACCGCAGACAGCATTGCTAATTGCTTTATTAATTTTCATAACTATCTGCCTCCTCTGGTATTGCTTCTCTCGGTTGTACTTTTCGGAGTTGAACTATTTGAATTAGAATTAGAACTACTTGACGAAGCAGGTTTGCTCACTTCGCGAGGTTTTTCTTCGCGTCTCGGAGTTTCTGCTGGTCTCGATACTGGAGCTTCATTTTTTGGTTTTACGCTTGTCTCTCTGCTCGAACTGGAATTCCTATCGGAGGACGGAGTAACGCTTTTAACTTCTTTATCCTTAGCCGGAGCAGGACTTGAGAACACATTTCTGCGTGAACCACTATTTTCGGCTGGAACAGTGTTTCTAATTGGTTCGGAATTTTTTATACCATTATTATCTTTAGGAGCTGGCGATCCGAATATATTTCTATTTCCTTGTCCGTTATTCGGAGCTGGAGTTTCTTTAATCGGATTAGTCGGAGTAGTATTCTTAATATTATCTGGATTTTTCAATCCGCCGTTATTTACTGGAGACGGATTGTCGAATATTTTTCTATTTCCTTGTCCGTTATTCGGAGCTGGAGTTTCTTTAATCGGATTAGTCG
>CAZIIZ010000242.1:4292-5325 GCA_964539225.1 uncultured Hyphomicrobiales bacterium
GAGTAGTATTCTTAATATTATCTGGATTTTTCATTCCACCGTTATTTACTGGAGACGGATTGTCGAATATATTTTTGTTCCCTTGTCCGTTGTTCGGAGTCGGTGTTGGAGTCGGAGTATTGCCACCCGAAGAACCGCCACCACGAGTCTCGCTTCTTGGAGTGGTCGAAGTAGGAGTTTTGGGTTTTACTGTATTGCTTTCGTCCCATCCACGATTCGCACCAAAGATTCTCCCACCAAATCCAGATGAATTTGTAGGTTTATTGCCATTATTGTTATTATGATTGTGATTGTGGTTGCCGCCGGAGTTATATCCGTAATTATCATCCCAATAATAGCCATAGCTATAAGGATGAGCCATACGCTGATGATGCCAATAATACCAATCGCTATGCCAATAACGATTAGGACTATAGTAATCATAGTGCGGATAATAGTAATTACCAAACGACATAGAAATATAGAAACCCGGAGTGTAATAAATCGGCTCATAGTATGAATACGAATATGAGTAAGGCGACCACCAAGGCACTACCACCGGAATATATCGTACTTCGGGCTGCGGAATATTGCTATAAGTAGAGTAATCCGAGATATAGCCCGGACGTTCGTCTAATAGTTCGGTCGAGTTCTGCACATTCTTATCAGCGTATGTAGAAGAATAGTCCACGTCTCTCTGCTCCGATTTAGGATAATTTTGCCATCCGTAACTGTCGTCCTGTCCGCCGGAATTGATAGCTACACAAGATGCCATCAACATGCTCATCGAGCCAATTATCGAGTACAATTTGAGCTTTTTCATAATACTCACCTATATATTTGAATTATTTATTATTATCTTTATTGTATTAGAGACGATTGTATCAAGTCTTAGTTACAAATATACTAATATAGTACAAAATATTTTTTAATTATTTGCAATTATTTATTGTCATTGATGCAAACGAGTCTTCGAGTGCATGCAGGAATCTATCCGAAACTGATTTCTATTTCTTGTCATTCCTGCAAACGAGTCTTCGAGTGCATGCAGGAA
>CAZIIZ010000243.1:0-5303 GCA_964539225.1 uncultured Hyphomicrobiales bacterium
TGGCAATAAATTTTTGACTTTTGCAATTTCTGACCAAGGTCCTGGATTTACGGAAAACGACCAAGAAAATTTATTTATACAATTTGCTGATTTATCAGCGAAACCAACTGGAGGCGAAGCTTCGACAGGGATTGGCTTGTCGATAGCCAAAGAGATAATTAATCTGCATAATGGACATATTTGGATGGAAAACAATGAGGCAATCGGTTCTACTCTAAGTTTCCGTATCCCAGTGTAGTAAATCCGGCTTTAATAATCCGGCGAAGAGCAAAATAAATAATATTCCTAAATAATTTGCATATCAATAAAACATTTCGTATTTTGTCGGTTCATTAATGTAAGGTTTGCAAAACTATAGCAGAGCAGAGCAATGAAAAAGAAAAATCTAAATGAAAATATAGTTGAAGATTTAAGCTATATAGAAAATAAAGGCAAAAAATTAGAAGCATTGATTAATTTAACCGAAAGCTTGAGGGAAATGGAACGCAGAATGCCGATCACCTTCAATGATTTTCTGTATCAAGCCTCTACACAACCAGAATTAGTATTCAGAGATATTTTTCAAGTATTTGGCGATATGGTACATTTTTATGTGCAGGAGCCGGAAGACGATTTCGAAGAAAACGATGAATCTATCGGATTTATTCCGTACGATTTAAAGAATTTATTTATCCACGATTGCGATACACCGTTTTTCGCCGATAGGATATTTTCATATAGATTTATGAATTTAGTCAATATGTTCCGAAAAGGTGCTCAGAAAAATCGTATATTTTTATTCGAAGGACCTCCGGGCAGCGGTAAAAGTACGTTCTTGAATAATTTACTAAAGAAATTTGAAGACTATTCAAAAACTCCCGAAGGCAGTACGTATAAAGTGTATTGGCGATTGGATATTAATAAATTGGGCGGATTTCAGCGTATCGAACGCAGAATGCACGGTATAGCCGAAGCTAATGAATCGGAAGAAATGGCGAAACAAATTGAATCGCAAAAAGCCGGACGCTTGCTTTATCCAGATAAATATTTGGAATTTTCCTGTCCTAATCATGACCATCCGATTTTAATGATTCCTAAGCCGTTTAGGGTCAGCTTCTTAGAAGAGTTGATTCAAGACCAAGAATTTAAAGAGAAATTATTTTCTGAAAAGCAATATGAATGGGTACTGAAGGATATTCCTTGCAATATATGCAGCTCAGTTTACAAATCAATTTTAGACGATTTAGGCGATCCAATTGAAGCATATAATATGATTTATGCCAGAAAGAACTTTTACAATCGTCAATTTGGCGAAGGCATAAGCGTATTTAATCCGGGCGATCCGATTTATGCTAAAAACATAACGAATCAGCCAATGCAGAAAATGATAAATGATTTGCTGAAAAACGATGACGTGAAATTTGTAACTTCATATTTAGCCAAAACAAATAACGGCATTTTGGGGTTGATGGATATTAAGGAATTCAACGTCGATCGGCTTAAAAATTTTCACGGTATTATCAGCGACGGAGTCCATAAAGTAGATTTAGCCGAAGAAACAATTAAAACATTGTTCCTTGGATTGGTCAATCCCGAAGACACAATCCACTACGAAAAAGTAAAATCATTCCAAGACAGAATAATTTCCGTAAATATTCCTTATATCTTGGATTACAAAACAGAAGTTGAGATTTATCGTAGCAGTTACGGCGAGCAAATTGAGCAATACTTCTTGCCTCAAGTGTTAGAGAATTTCGCTAAAATAATAATTTCATCGAGATTAGAAAAAGATTCTCCGGCTATTCGTAAATGGTTAGGTAACTTAGATAAATATAAAAAGTTTACCGACAAAGAAGGCTTACTGCTTAAATTAGACATTTATACCGGCAAATTACCGACTTGGTTGAGCGAAGAAGATGTGAAAAAATTCGACAAACTAATTCGCAAAGAAATATTAACCGAATCAGAAAAAGAAGGACGTAAAGGAATTTCCGGCAGGCAATCCCTGAGTATCATCAACTCATTTATTCTAAAATTCGCAGACGAAGATAATTTAATAACATTAGAAAATATCAAAGAATTTTTCGTAAATAATCGGAACATATACGGCAACGAAATTCCCGCTTCGTTCATATTATCATTGATAGATTTATACGATTACGACGTACTTCAGCAAGTAAAAGAAGCCATATTCTATTATAATCAAAAACAAATCAAACGAGATATTATGAATTATCTCTTTGCTATTAATTTTGATATTGGTGATACTAAAAAATGCGATTATACGGGAGATATTATTGACATTAGCGATGATTATTATAAGAACTTTGAAGCTATTTTCCTCGGCACTACTAGCACTGTGATGCAACGCCAAGAGTTTAGAAAAGATATTCACGCTGAATATATCACCAATACTCTATCGCAAGAGATGAGAATTGACGGGAAAAAGCTCGAAGATACTGAGCAATTCCACAATCTATTCGAAAAATATCAGCGATATATCAAGGAAAACTCCTTAGCTCCTTATGTGAATAATGATAATTTCCGCCGAGCAGTTCAGGACTATAATACTGACAGTTTTAATGCTTACGATGATAGAATCAAAAAAGACGTTAAATATTTGATTACTAATTTGATTAAAAAGTTCAACTACACTCTCGACGGTGCGAAACAAATATCAATTTACGTATTAGACAAAAAAAGATAAATAGTAAAATATTATTATTGGATTTACTTCAATGATGAACACAATTTTGATAAAATAAAAAACAGATAAAAATATATGCTCGAAAGTAATGAAAATTATCAACCCTTGATATTAATTGTAGATGATATACCTAAGAACTTACAAATATTGGGTAGTATTCTGAATCTTGAGTCGTACCAAATTGCCTTTGCTTCGAGCGGAGAGCAAGCTTTGGCGGTGTTAGAGACAACTCAACCGGATATTATTTTGCTCGATATTATGATGCCGGATATGGATGGGATGGAAGTGTGTGCAAGGATTAAATCAAATCCAGAAATTTGCGATATTCCGATAATATTCATTACCGGCAGAGCCGAGCAAGAAGATATCGTAAAAGGATTGAAATTGGGGGCGGTCGATTATATTACCAAACCTTTCAACACTCCCGAATTGCTTACACGAGTAAAGACACATTTAGAATTGAAGTTGTCCAAAGACAAACTAAAACATTACGCCAAAACGCTAGAACAGACTCGAGATGAATTAGCACAAATGAACGCAAGTAAAGACAAATTCTTCTCAATAATCGCACACGATTTAAGAAGTCCATTCTCAGGATTTCTCGGTTTGACTCAATTACTTCTGGACGATTATAACAGATTAGAAGGCGACGACTTGCAGCAAATAGCATCCAGTATGAACAAAGCTGCTAATAAGCTCTATGGATTTTTAGAAAATCTATTAGAGTGGTCTCGCTCGCAGATGGGCAAAATGGAATTACGGTTCGATAGATTTGATATTAAGGAAGCCTTAAATAGAATTGAATTTTTATTAAGCGATACTCTATTAGAAAAAAAGATTACCATCAATAATAATTTGACAGAAAGTGTGATAGCATTTGCCGATAATCATACTTTAAGTACAGCTCTGAGAAATCTTATCTCAAATGCTGTGAAATTTACTCCAATTGGTGGCACGATAGAATTTAATATCCTCGAACAAACATCAGACGAAATAGTATTTGAAATCAAAGATAGCGGAGCGGGAATTCCTGCACATCAAATTCCTCAATTATTCCAGATTGAATCCAAAATTATCACTACCGGCACTGCGAACGAAAAAGGTTCTGGATTGGGCTTGCTGTTAGTAAAAGAATTTATTGATAAAAATAATGGGAAAATTCAATTAATATCCGAAATAGGCAAGGGTACGAGTGCTATTTTAACCCTACCTTTGGCTAAAATATAATTATTTTAAATAATCTCAATCTTTTTGTTGGTTATAATAATTTTTTTTTATAAATTTGTGCTTGTAAATTTTGCAAAAAACGCTAAATAGCGTAAACGCTATAGATTGTTGTTGTTTTAAATATTTTTTAAGGTGTGCTTTATGATAGAACTTATTAATAATTCAGAAGAGATTTCTAACGATTCTCCCAATTTAGATCAATCCGGTGAGCCGGCTCCAACAATAGAACCAAGTGCTGAACCCCAGCCTACTGAGTCTATAGTAGAGAATACTCCCGACCCGGTAATTGCCGAAGGCACACCGGCAAGTCAAGCTATTGACGAAGTAAAAGTAGTCGCTGAGCCAACTCCTGCTCCACAGGTTGATGTAGAACCAGCTCCTGTAGCTGCTCCTGCTCCACAAGTTGATGCAGAACCAGTCCCTGTAGTAGCAGCAGAACCAGCTCCTGTAGTTGCTCCTGCTCCACAAGTATCGGAAGAAGAAAAAGAAGCCAAAGCTAAAGAATTAGCTGAGAAAAAAGCAAGAATGGAAACTATCTTTGCTGAGCTTAAAGAAATCAAAGCTAACGAAGGTATTTTGGAAGTAGAAGTAATTAGCAGAATTAAAGGCGGACTAAGAGTAATTTTCAAAAACTTACAATTATTCTTGCCAGCTTCTCATTTTACTATCAAACGTACTCCAACTGAAGAAGAATTACAGGAAGCCATTGGAGCAAAATTCAATGTAAATATCCACGAAATTCAAGAAATGGACGATGGACGCAAAGCTGTAATCGTTACCAGAAAGAATTTACTAGTATCTGAATTCTGGAACAATATCGAAATCGGTAAAATTGTGAACGGTCGCATTACTTCAGTGGCATCATTTGGTGTATTTATTGATTTAGGCGGTATCGAAGGTTTAATCCACATTTCACGTCTATCTCAGACTCACGTGGACGATCCGACTAAACTTTACAAAAAAGGCGATATGCTAGAAGCTAAAATTATTGAAATCAATAAAGAAGCAAATAGAATCGGCTTGAGCAGAAAAGAATTAGAGCCTTCTCCATGGGACGGTATTGATGCTGTATTTGCTCCAAATACAATCCACAAAGGTATCGTAAGACGTATTACTGACTTCGGTGTATATATTGAGTTAAGACCCGGTATCGACGGTTTATTGCGTACTCCAGAAATTTCTTGGACTAAACGCATTAAACACCCATCATCAGTATTTGCTATCGGTCAAGAAATCGACGTAGAAGTTATGTCGATTAATACTGAGAAACAAACTGTTGCTTTAAGCTACAAAAAAACTCAGCCAAATCCTTGGGCTGAATTAGCTTAAAAATATCCGGTTAGTACTATTCTAAATGGTACTGTAACTCAAGTGTTACCTCAGGGTGCTA
>CAZIIZ010000244.1:0-5301 GCA_964539225.1 uncultured Hyphomicrobiales bacterium
AGTTGGGCTTCGATTAGAGAAATATAAAGTTCAGAAAGTAGAGGTGTATATTTTAGCTGAATATCTGGGATTACATCTTCAAACACTTGGAAGTCATAAGTATGGCTGAGTAAGTTCCTGTCATTAATCATTTCCAACCATAGCTCAATGTTGTCAATGTATTTGTTTTTATATGCTTCTTTTAGAACCATTTTGGGTGAGATTTTGTCGAGTATCAAACCGTCGTATTCCATTTTGTCTATTAGAGTTTTCCAAGATAGTTCTAAAGTAAATTCAAAACGCTGAATAATTCCTTCTTTCTCTAAGTAAGAAAGCTCATTAATATCCAATTCCGGCACTTCTTGTAGTAGCTTAATTGCCCTCTGGAAGTTTGCGAATCGCTGTTTCCACCTTATATCTTGTTCCATTGATTTACTTTCCGTATGTTTATTTTTTTCTAACGCAATTTACAAAATAATTTTAATATAAGCAAAGCTGAGAAGCATTATTATAGTCTTGAATTTCAATTTTCAAATCCTCATGTATATTTAGCCACTCAATTGATTCTGTAATTGATAATTGACAATTACACTCAGTTATAATCGTTGGTATTTCGCTGTATTTCTTGTTTGATATGATTCAATTAGGAATATTAAATCTTCAGATAGCGGATGAGTAAAAATCTCGAAACTCAAATACGGATTTCGCAGTAATTGAGAAATCCGTATTTGATAGTTTTGCAAATTTCACGCTTTGTAATTATTTAGCAACAACAAAGCTGCTTGTATTGTTTCCAATTTTAATGGTATAGATACCATTAACCAATGATTCAATATTTATTAATGCGTTTGCTGATTGCGAGAGTACTTTAGTGCCTAAAGCATTGAATATTTCAATTGAATTAGTTGCTTCAATCAGAAATTGAGGCAAATTAATTACTGAATTAGTCGGATTAGGATACACATTAAAGTCATTAACTTTTCTATCTGTTACGCTATTATTATCATCATCAAAGAATTTAAAATCAGTAAGATAAATCACTCCGCCAGAACCCGAAATATAATCAAAACGGAATTGAGTTTTGTCAGAAACATCATTGTCGGCTAAATTATACTGTAAACCTTTCCATTCGTCATCGGCTGGAACTACAAGAAATGGATTGGTTGACATCGGATCCGTCAATACAGTTTTAAATGTTCTTAACTGCTCGCCCCACAGCTTGTGCAAACTTGTGAAAGTCGCCCCATTATCTTTACTGATAAATATTTCTAAAGTATCAGTAAAATCAATCCCATTAGGCATATTCGTAAATACTGCTGATGTATAATGAGAATAATTAAAAGCGACATTGAACGATAAAGTCGGTTTTTTAGCTTTGCTAAAATCAAAAACATTTGAATACAAGCTTTCGGTCAATCCAAAATTTTGATAAGCAAATTGAGTGTTCAGCATAGCTACGGCCTTTACTTCAGATGAAAATAAATACGAAGGCGGAGCCCAACTGATGTAATTTCCTGATGGTTTAATTGACCAATTTATATCTAATTGATTCAAATCTGAAAAATCATCTTCATAAGGAATTGCTTTAGCAGGAGCAAACACTTGGAAACTTGCACTTTGGTCATTAATGATTTGAGTTTTTGGATAATTAGTCGTATCATATTTTGAAATAAATCCTTTAATTTCATTATATCCGAGTGGCAATGTTTCCTCAGCTAAATCAATATAAGCATGCTCGCCAACATTAAGTTTTCCTACCCAAGATTTTTGTTTTGCTGTCCCGTTCACTGTGTAGTCAATTATCAACGAATCTATCGGTGCAAAGCCAATATTGCGTACTAATGCTTTCGGAGTTACGATATTGGAATTATAGAATGGTTCAGTATCGAATTTGTATAGTTCTGCTCTTGACTTCGTCGATTCCGTAAATAAGTATTCTACCATTGCTCCGGTAATTTCATTTGGAGTAATGGCATGAGCCATCTGAGGAATTTGAATAAAGAATAATCTTGCATTATTAGCCACCAAAGAATCAGCCAACATATTGACAGTATTAATAAATCCTCCATCGCTTTCGCCAAGGGAAATGCTCATTCTAAGTTTTGAGGCATTACTGTAGTTGTAATTTAGTGAATAGCCTTTATCTTTATGCACATCCATCGGACTTTGCACCGCAGGAGTATTCAATACTAAACCGGCAATTTTAGTAGGATTGTCTAATCCCCATTTCAAAGCACTTCTACCGCCGAGCGAGAATCCATGCAAAATTATTCGAGTTTCATCGATTCCATATTGAGCTTTTGCCCAAGCAATTACAGAATCAATAATAGCTTCGTCTCCGGCTGGAGTATAAAAATCACGGGCTGGATCGTTAGGGTCTTTAGTTACAGTAGCACCATCAGGGAAAATAAAGACAGTATTAGGCATAATTTCCTGCCATTTCATTTGCTCAATTAATACGTCTCGCATATTTATTGAATTATCACCAGCTCCGTGTAAACTAACAACTAACGAAGGTTTGTCATAATCCGTCGGGGCATAACAAGATAAAGTTCTATCTGTTCCTGCAAATTTAATAGTAGTATCAAAACTGCCTGTTTGCTGAGAATATGCTGAACCAAACGCAGCAGTTAGAGCAAACATACCTAAAATAAGTGTTTTTTTTAACATTTTGTGAGTCCTTTTTATATTAATAAACGAGTTTGATTGTTTGTATATTTATATAATACAGTGTACGAATGAATCATATTTCTTTGAATATTCGACACAATATTTTATTTTCTAACAATATCTAATTAGTATATAATAGAAGCAGTTAAATCTATTCAAACATAATCATTCCACTATTGTTAATCAACAATGGAATGATTATAATATCATTATTCTTACATATCGGCTGTAATAGCGGATAATTCTGTTGCGAATTTTGTTTTAGGAAATGCTACTTTAAAAAGCTCTAAAGTAATTTTCAATTCCTCTATCTTTTTCATTTCTTTCAATACCTGCATCTTGCCGATGTAAGCATCTTCAATTACTTTAGTATCAGAATAATCGTCTAATACGAAATTATAATATATCAATGCCGATTTGAAATACGACATTTTTTGATAAATTACGCCATTAAAATATTCTTTATAGGCTAATTTCTCTCGCAATTCTATTATAAATTTAGTAGCTTCATTAGCCAAAGAATCCTGAGGATAAGTGGCTTGGAATTCAGAAAAAGTCTGAATTGCCTTTATCGTATGCTCTTGCTCACGGTCGAAAGTTGGCGATAATTTATAATATGCCATACCTGTTTTAAATAAAGCTTCTTTGCTATATTCACTTCTTGGATATACTCTTCGAAGCATATTATAATTAAAAGCAGATAATTGAAATTCATCTCGTCTGTAATTAATTTCTGCTAAATAATATTGAGCATCGTCGGCATAAGCACTCGCCGGATATTGCAATTTAATTACATCGAACAGCTTTTGTGCCTCCATATAAGACTTATCTTTAAATCGCATCAATGCTTCATTGAACACTTCTTCAGCAGTTTGAGGGACTTCCTTGTTTGCTGAAGAGCAAGATAATAATACTACGGAGCATAAAGCTACTACAGATAATAATACTCTATTTATTCTCATTTTAAATTTCAATAATTAATAAAATACAAACCACTAAAATAACAAAATTTTCTCAATTTTTATCTATTTAATTGATAAGACGATACAAAGGAATGCTTCGTTACAAATATTTATAAATAATGTGCCATAATTCGACAATTGAACATCTATAATCCAAATTGTGTATTTTTAAAATATGTCGATTATAGAGATTTGAAACACTCTTTATAACTTTAATGCAAACAGCCAAATCATCGAAGATTTGGCTGTTTGCTTTAAGTAACTAATGAATTATATAGATTCAATATTACACTTCATTTAAGCGTAATGGCAGAATTACGAATTGAATACCTTTATGGTATAAATTCTTTTGCACATTGAATACTGTATAATTGTGCAAATATTTAGTAAATACATTCTCGTTTTTATGCACTAATTGTCCACCAAAGAAGATAGAATCAGGGAATCTTTCTCGAACTGTGTCCACCCAACCATCTAATTCGTCCATTACATTTGGTGCAACTGAAGAATATGCTTCTGAATAATATCCTAATTTATTTACGTATTTCACATATTTATTAATATCCGAACGAATCTTGCCGTTTATCACTTCGATTTCGTTATGGTTTTTATAAATACTTGCATCAATTTGTCCAACTGATATAAATACTATATTTTTAATACCCTTGCCAAATAATTTGATGATCGCCCAAACAGAGTGAATGCCGATTCCTGAATATCCGGTTACGAATAGTACTGCCGTTTTGGCTTTTACGTCTGGTTTACTAAAATCAAATGCAGATTCAGGCAAACTTGGATCGTTATCAATGTCTAATTCTAAAATTGTATTAAATTCTTTCAATTGTGCTTCTGTTTCTGTATAATGTTTCTTTACTTTAGAAACGAAGAATACCAAGCTCAGAGTGATTAACATAGTGATCCAACCGCCTTCATAGAATTTAACGATCACTACAAATATCAAAATTGAAGAACATAAAAATAAGCCGATGCCATTGATTAATATTTTTTTAATCCATTTATTTCCATTTTTTCGTTCGCTCCACCAATGTTTCACCATACCTAATTGCGACAATACGAAAGTAATGAATACGTTTATAGAGTACAATACTATCAAGAATGTTACATTACCATGGCTTAAAAGCATCAATAATAATGAACCAACTCCCATCAAAATTACTCCATTTTGAGTAACCAATCTATCGTTTAGATTCGAGAATTTAGTAGGAACCCATTTATCTAAAGCCATATTAGAAAGCACTCTCGGACCGTCTAAAAATCCTGTTTGAGCAGCTACAAATAAAATAAATGCTTCAGAGAACAATATCACTATTATGAAGATACTACTAAGAGCGGGATTCCAATTGCTGGTCATAGTTTCAAATAATACTGCATTAATTGTTTTACCGGGTTGGACGCTTACATTATATAATAGATATGCAAGCAACAAACCGAACACAGTAATCGACAGCGAAACTGCCATATAAGTCATAGTTTTTTTGGCTGTATGTACTTTCGGTTCTTTCAAAATCGGAATACCGTTACTTACAGCTTCGATACCGGTATAAGTACCGGCACCCATACTATAAGCACGAATTAACAGCATAAATGTGCCGAATATACCAAGACTGCCGACTGTATGAGAAAAATCAGTTTGAGTTTTGCTCACTACATCAGTTAAAACAAATGAATG
>CAZIIZ010000245.1:0-5290 GCA_964539225.1 uncultured Hyphomicrobiales bacterium
TGGCTATTTTATTGGGTTAGATTTCGGAGAATTAACTCATCCGAGCTGGGCTTGGGCAGCCGGAGGAATAATATCCAATATTTATGATTTAAAGAAATGGGCTGAAATTGTAGTTAAAGGGAATCTTTTAACAACTGATTTACAAAACAAAAGATTTGTCGGATTAAATGATGAAAATGGCAAGACCTATGGGCTTGGTTTATCAACTATCGGCAATGGCTTATGGGGTCATGGCGGCACAATTCCGGGATATGAAAGCATAATGATGACTGATAAAACCAAGGACAGAACATTCGTGATTTTCTTCAACACTTATACTGACGCTACAAGTCCTGAATACTTATTAAAAAGGATATTGGAGATAATCGGCTAAATGAAGCTAACCATTATTCACAACTTAGCTGATTACACAAATGCAGAAAATTAACGGAACTAATGCAGGAATCCTTTTTTCTGTTGTCATTCCTGCGGAACGAGTCTTCGAGTGGATGCAGGAATCCTTTTTTTTCTGTTGTCATTCCTGCGGAACGAGTCTTCGAGTGGATGCAGGAATCTAAGTCGTTGATTATACAAAGTATATTGTTAATACTGCCTAATTTTCATTGTCTTAGATTCCGGTATTTGTTCGAAGACTCACAAAATCGGAATGACACTATTATTGATACAGCCGAAAATGTGTATAATTGTTAGAATTTAAAGAGGGAACGCTGGGTAATGCAATCAAAACAAATAAAAACATTTCAATTTCGTTTCTAATTACCGTCGAAATGATTAGTTAATATTGTAAATTCGACAAATAAAAATGTAAAACATAGCATAAAGAATATATGATTAAGAATGACCTTTTCCTGCGCGACCACAACAAAATTGCGGCGATTTTAGCAGACCAAAAGATTACTTATCGAGATTTAATTAACAACGTTTCCACTTATATCGACTATGTCCTCGACGGACAGCAGATTAAAAAAGTAGCTATCTATTCAGAAAATAAATTTGAGTGGATTTATGCCATATATGCGGCTTGGGCTGCGGGATGTACTGTGGTAACCATCGATCATCTGTCTTCGCCTGACGAACTTGCTTATATGCTTAATGATTCTATGCCCGAATTGCTCTTTATCTCTAATCAGAGCAAAGCAAACCTTGAAAAGGCACAGTTCGCATTGAACTATAAACCGATGATTTTCAATTTAGATTCACGAATAACAGCCGAAGAATGTACTCCGGTTAATTCAGACAAAATTGCGAAAATCGGCGAAGATTTAAAAAAACGAGCTTTGATTATCTATACTTCCGGCACTACCGGAGAGCCAAAAGGCGTGATGCTCTCTTTTGAAAATTTATTATTGAACGTTTATTCTGTAACTGATTACGTTAAGATTTACAAAAAGGAAGATAGAGTATTATTGCTATTGCCATTGCACCATGCCTTCCCTCTATTAGGTTCGATGATAATTCCATTGTATCAAGGTGCAACCATAGTTTTTGCTCCGTCATTAGCCCCTGCTGACGTAATTGGAGCTATCGTCGATAACCAAGTGTCTATCATTATCGCAGTACCGAGATTCTACGAAATGATACGCAAAGGCATAATGGATAAAATCAATAAAAGTGGTGTAGCTCGATTGCTTATGAATATTTCTCGTAAAGTAGATTCTCAGAAATTTTCCAGAATATTATTCGGCTCAGTTCAGAGAAAATTCGGCGGCAAGTTAAAGCATTTAGTTGCAGGCGGTGCTGCTATGGACTCAGTAGTCGGTATGGACATGCGTCATCTCGGTTTTGAAGTATTAGAAGGCTACGGCATGACCGAAGCCGGACCTATGATTACCTTCACTAGTCTAAATCAAGTGCTAGTCGGCTCGTCCGGCCCGGTTATTCCGGGTTGCGAAGTGCGATTCGAGAATGAAGAAATTGTAGCTCGCGGACCAAATATAATGATGGGATATTACAATCGCCCAGAAGAAACAGCTCAAGTACTCAGAGACGGTTGGCTCTATACCGGAGACAAAGGTTATTTCAATGCCGACGGTATGCTATTCGTTACCGGTAGAACTAAAGAGATTATTGTTTTGTCAAATGGCAAGAATATTAATCCCGTAGAAATTGAATTCAAATTGATGTCTATGTCGAATGGACTTTTCCAAGAAATCGCAGTCTTTGATTATAAAGATTCTTTAGCTTTATTTGCCTATCCTTCTCCGGAAACTTTGGCTAAAAAAGATCTAAAAGAAATTGAAGAATTAGTAAAGCAAAATGTAATAGCGAAGTATAATAAAGAAGTATCATCGTACAAAAAAATTACTTCGATATTTGTCAGCGATAAAGAATTGCCTAAAACTCGACTCTCGAAAACTAAACGATTCCTATTGCCGGAATTAGCCAATAGCTTATCCCAAGCTTCGCAAGTAATTCCCGACCCCGATAATGAAGAATTCCGAATCCTTAAAGAATATGTATTAGACAACAAAAAAAGAATTATCAAAGCCGATTCGCATTTGGAAATGGATCTCGGATTAGACTCTTTAGACAAAATAAGTTTGCTCGTATTCATTAATAATACTTTCGGCACAGATTTAACCGAAGAAGTATTGGCAGAAACTAAAACCATCGCCAAACTAATTGCTTATATACATTCGAATAAAACAAAACAAGAAATCGAAGCAGTCAACTGGAGCAAAATATTAAAACAAAAAATCAATATCAATCTGCCTAAGGCTTGGTTCACTCAGATATTAATTAAGCAAGCGTCTCGCATTTTCCTTTCTACATATTTCAGAATGAAAGCAAAAGGAATGGAGAATTTGCCAAAGCAAGGACCATTTATCATCGCTCCGAATCATCAAAGTTTCCTTGACGGTCTGTTCGTTACGTCGTTTATGAAAAGCTCAACGCTTAAAAAAACATATTTCTATGCGAAACAAAAGCACGTCAAAAATTTCTTTATGAAGTTTTTAGCGAATACTAATAACGTAATCGTTATGGATTTGAATAAAGACCTAAAAACCTCGCTCCAGAAGATGGCGGCAGTTTTAGAAAAAGGTAAAAATTTAATTATATTTCCCGAAGGCACTCGCTCATCCACCGGTAAACTCGGCGACTTTAAGAAAACTTTCGCTATCTTGGCTCGAGAGCTAAATGTACCTATCGTTCCTGTTGCGATTGATGGTGCTTTTAAAGCATTGCCAAGTGGCTCAATTATTCCGAAGCCGTTCAAGAAAATTTCTATTGAGTATTTATCGCCAGTATATCCTGGATCGCATACTTACGATTCGCTCAACGAAGCAATTCGTAATTTAATAGAAAACAAAATTGAATTAGCCGAAGCGTAAAATACTTACTTCAATTCAAAATAAGCAAATCGCCCGATATATATTTAATTATATATCGGGCGATTGTATTATTCGTGTTAAGTTCTATATTTTTTTTTAATTTAGCTCAAAAAATATAGGCATAGTTACTTTGTAGCATTCTTCTTTATTAGTTGTATGCTTTTTATTGCTTGAATTATCTTTCAATATATTTGACTTTACTAACAAGTCTAATAATCTTTTGGCTTCTGAATCGAAAGCCGGATTAATTCCTTTTGCTATAGTCGGCTCAAAAATTGTATGATCCGGCGAAACATAGAACGATACGAAAACAGCACCGTTTATTTGTTTAGCTATTTCTGCTCGTGGATATTGAAGGTTTTTCTCAAAATATTTAGTAATATCCTTACTCTCGAAATCAACTACTTTAGTAGTATTAGGCACTTTGATTTCTGAAGTCCTGCCTTCCTCTACTGCTTGCCAAATATCCAAATCGCCAAAATGTACTCGTTGCAAATCAACTTGATAGCAAGGTTTGAGATTTTTCATTGAATTATACTGTTTTAATTGCGTACCAACTTTGAATAAGCTTTCTGCTAATTCTTCTAATCCGTATCCAACCTTATTAGCTGATTCTTTTCGCATAATTTTGCCATTAATAGCTTTCGACCACAATATCTTACCTTCGGGCGATATGATATATTTTACGTTAATGGCTACGTTTTGAATGCCAGCTTTTCTCGCTGCATCGGGAATATCTGGTCTATTCTGGAATTGCTCAACATTCTCAAATCCGAAATGAACGCAAAAATCTCCGCTAAGTAAATTGCCGGTTAAATCCCAAAATGAAGTAGGCTGCTGATTGATTAGCTTCTCTAAAAGCTTTTCGTACGTTATTTTCTCTGATGATTTATCGCACGCCATCAAACAGATAGCAATAAATACCAAAGTCAATAAATTAAAATATCTATTTGCATTCATTTATACTGCCCTTTTAATTTTATCCAACTTAAACTCAATTGTGGTATATACTTTAAAATAATCTTCTTTAGTCCATTGCTTATTGGATTTATCTTTTGATAGCTTTTCGGCTATCAAATCTTTAAGAATATCAAATTTTAACGGTTCAGTATTCTTTGCTAATACATTCAATAATCGCATAGCTTCGTTATCAAATACTGAATTAATTCCTTTTTCGATTTTGGGTTCGAGTAATTTGTAATCAGGAGTTACGTAAAACGAGACTTGAACTATTCCGCTGATATTCTTTGAGATTTCAGACTTAGGATATATTAAATTCATATCGAAGAAGGCATCAAGAGAATCAGTTTGCTCACTGAAATATGTAGTATCATTACTAATAGCGATTTTCCTATCTTTAGCATTTTCTTCAACTGCTTGCCATACCTTGTAATCACCGAAGTGCAGTGTTCTCTGAGCTAATAAATAGCTTGGTTTAAAATTTCCTCCCTGATTTAACTGAGTTAATTGAGTCCCAATTTTGTAAAAACTCTTTGCCTTCTCTTCGATACCATATCCAATTCCTACGGTATAATTTTTTCCGAGTTGCTTACTATGCAATGATGTTACATATAGAACTTTACCATTAGGTGAAACCAAATATTCAAGTTCAACCGATACATTAGTAATTCCGGCATCAATTGCCTCTTTAGGCAAATCTGTTCTACCACAAAACTTAAATTTTTCGTTCTGATTGAAGTATCGAACATTATTCGGAGGAATCCAATTCCCTGATAAATCAAAATATGACAATGCTCCGACTTCTAACATCTTTTCTAATAAGGCTTTATCGATTGGTTTTTCTTGATGACTACACGCCATCAAACAGATAGCAATAAATACCAAAGTCAACAAATTAAAACATCTATTTGCATTCATTTATACTGCCCTTTTAATTTTATCTAACTTAAACTCAATTGTGGTATATACTTTAAAATAATCTTCTTTAGTCCATTGCT
>CAZIIZ010000246.1:0-5287 GCA_964539225.1 uncultured Hyphomicrobiales bacterium
ATCGGTTATACCCTCGGAGCCAGTATGAGGGCTTGGTAGCCGTCCATCAATTGTTCTAATGTGGTATAGGACATTATATTATTACTCACCATGCAAAATCCTGACTGGGTATGGAGAGGTTCTGATTAATTCGAAAGTGTAATCAGACTCAGAAACATTAATAGAAACAAGCTCCCAAAATACTTTCAAATCGAATGAAAATATCTGCTTTTGAAATGTATGAATCGGATTTTGATTATCATTATAGACATTAACAAATTCTACATTATTGCTCCAATCTTTAATGTTTAGAGTGCCTATAAAAGAATGCTTAATTTTAATATTCGTTGTATCAGCATAGCGACCAATTTTACAAATGATTTGTTCATCGATTTCCGTATTACCTTGAATTACTTTTGCGAATAAATTCCATCGCTCTTTATCAAAAGGAATATCCTCTCTTACATGTTGCAATAAAGAGTCAAGAGTGAAATAATAAATTGGTTCACTATCATATAACTTCTTTATATCATCTCTTTTGTCATCGATATTTATTTTTGTACACCTTAATAAATCTTTATCGTTCATTGCCATAGCCTATTTCCTTTCAATCACATTTTCAATATTATCCGGCACTTCATTCAAGAAGTCATACCGTGTAGATTCTTCAATCTTATCAACAGTAGTAAGATATTGCTCATACTCATCATTGCGAACACCTTCCATATTCGGCATTAGAACTGCGATAACCTTCGTAGAAGTGGTTACATTCGCTAATGACTGCCCTTTATCAAGTACCACAATAATCTTAAAACAACTGTCCGGAATAACCACTTTAAAGGCATCATTCAATGATTTATTGGTGTGGAATACTCCGCCAGCGACTACGAACAATTCTTTGTTCTCTTCTTTGCATAATCGCTCACATTCATATTCGAGCTTGAGCCATACTCCACGGTTAAGGTCGGGTGTTTGCGGAATTATGTTAGACATTAGAAATGTACTCTTATTGTCCTCAATGGTAGCAGTGCGTTCCTCTGAACGTACTAAATGACCACGGTCATAGCCGGTATTAGTATAGTCTCCATCTTTGATTTTAAGGAATGAAGCAGGGAGACTATTATCAGTAATGAAGTTTCCATCGTATCTCTCAACATCGCCATACCAAGACGCATTTAGCTCATATGCAACCCAATTAGGTTGCCCAAGGCGATTGCTGTAACTAACTACGTATTGATGTCTGATAATTAGATAGTCGTCGGTCGTGTCCTTATCAAATGGAACGCCTAAGGAAGTGTGAATACTCTTAGCCCAAGTATAAACAGACTTATTGATATTTGTGTTTGTTGTGTCGGTATTAACCGGCGGTTTAGTTTCAACTGTCGAATTATCTTTACTCGAGCAGGAAACTATTAAAATGGCTGATAAAAGTGTTAGTAGTTTTTTCATTTTTTTTACCTTTTTTATTCCTATAGTGCGTTATTGGTTGTTTGGGTTTATATATTGATTTTATATTTTTTCTCGTCGATTTTTATAAAGTAAACTCCGTGATGCAAATTGTTTACATCAATATTTGAAGTATTATGAAGGTGTTTCAATTCTACTCCATTTATATCAAAAATAATAACCTCGTTGCTCTCCTGATTCAGATGAATAACTCCATTGTTAACAATTAACTCTTGGATTGGTTCTTCAATTGGTTCTTCAACCCTGTCTGTATTGTCAAATGTGAATATCTTCAAATCGTTGGTCGCAACATACAAATATTTATCACTTGATGCTAAACGAGCATTTTTTGCAGGATATTTTGAAACAACTTCAAGATTGTTATCGGCTGAATTTGCAATTACACATACAAATGAATCAGTTGCGGCTATAATTCGGTTTTTATACTCTACTATGCTACTGATTGTCGAAAAATATCCACCTAATTGGTGTAGATAGCAATTCTTTTCTCCCTTTTCGGTATCATAATATACTTGTTTCAAAGTTATATAGGTAGATGAATCCATTCCCCTTTTAGTCAAATCATTTGTTAGATAATAGTCTGTACAAGCCAATAATGGGTGGATTTGGGGTGTTTGGGTATCGCAGAATTTCTTTAGTTCTTTTTCTGAAAATTCATTGTTATCATAATTGGCAAATCCGTAATATATACTAAGAGAATAGGCAATTATATTGTTTCTAAAAATGGCGTATGATGGATAAAAATTTTTATTATTGTAGGTACATATCGGAATTGTAGTCAATGAGTGTTTGATATTGTAAATATTTACTCCTTTTTCGGTTTCAGTAGGGACGACTAAGAATGAATCATTGATTACATAATGGCAAAGCCCGATATTATAGTCAAACTTAATAGAATCGGAAATAGTCATAGTCTCTAAATCAACCTTAACCAATGTTGAATCAAATCCAATAAAAGCATAATTATCACAGTATCCAGCACTTATGATAGTTTTACTATTGTAAGTAATAGAATCAAGTACTTTTAGAGCTTGAGGATTATTTATACTTAATTTAAAGATTTTATTTTTTGTACGTAAATATGCGAAATCTTGCCAAATATAAGCACCATTGATTCTTGTATTAGGCATTGAATAACGCCCAATTTCTACCAATTCATCGGATGCGAATAGTATATTTGCCATTATAAACAAAAAGATTATTATTGACTTCATTTTATACCTAAATGTTAAAACCTAATTTCGTATTGAGTATAATTATACTCTCTATATTGTCTCAGTATATAACCCAAGATGGTAATTCGCTCAATGCGAAATATTCAAGTTTTAGCTTGATTTATAGCTGTATTAATTTAAAGATGCAAAATATTATAAATATTTGAATATTCCAAAAAAAACAGGAAATAAACAAAAAAAAGGTACGGCATTTATTACCGTACCTAAACATTCACACCAAAAACACATTTTTTAATTAATATATGCAAGCACTACTATTAGACCATCATAATCTTCTTCTTCACCCATAACTTCAGCCAAGGCTTGTACTGTGTAAATATCTATTCCATACTCTTTAGATAATTCGTTCAAATATTCTGCTCTGTCTTTATTGAATTTCATAATTTACCTCTTTTTCGTATAATAAAACATTATCTCTGTTTGTTTTTGTGGCACCAATCAGATATTCGGCATTTTGAGTATATATTGCTATACCTTCATTGGTCATTTCGAATATCGTTGAATTGTCTAATAATTTACTTATATATTTTAATCGTAGATAACTACTTTGAAATAGTACGTAGGCATCTTCATCACCTATTCGAAAGCAATTATTTCTACAAATGATATGCTCTGTACCGGCTGCAACAAAACTATAAGCACCGCCTTTTCCAAGGCAAATATTATCTGAAAATATAATAATATAGGAATTATATTTTCCTTTTTTGATTAGCTTAGAAAGTTCCTTTACTTGTTCAATAGCCATTTCAGTTCTCCTATGCTAAACAACTTTTAAATTCTTTATTCATTACTTTTGTACCATATTTCTCTCTAATTGAATCCATATCGTATGTTTTACTGCTTCTGAATCCTGTGCCATTATGCCAATACCACATCTTTTTAATTTTTGCAAATCTAAATCCATTTGCTTTCAATACTTCTTTATGATTAATTGTGTTACCTGATACCCATACCCATTTGCCAACAAGTTCAATTACGATCCCATCAAGATTGGATATTTGTTGGATAATATCCATAAATTCTTTTTCGAGTTCGAATTCCGGTGCCGGAGAGTATCCCGAACCTGTTGAGATTAGATTAAACAAGTATTCGTATTCAAGATTAACTGCTTTCATAGCTTCGTTGTTTCCACCCAAATCAGGATGGTACTTTTTTGCTAAACTCTTATATTGGTTTTTTAGTTCTTGTAAACTATCAATTGTTGTTGTGAAATATTCTATTGTCATTTGAAATATCCTTTTTTGATTAATAAAAATCAAGCCTCCCGAAGGAGGCTCTTAAAAATTACATACAGATTTTTCTACTTGTTATCCAGTTATCAGTTTCTATATTGTACCAAATTGCTTCCCATACAAAATCAGTTCCGTTTGAGCCACCGGATGGGTGATCATAAGTAAGTTTCGGATTGAACCAAATATTATTACCATCATTGGAAATATTACCACCCCAAAATTCAATTTTGATTTCTTTGAAAATAGTCTTCACGAGAGTATCGCCTAATTCATTAAGTAAGCTATCTGATGTTAGAATAAATCTTACTTGATCGTTATTTAATACGGGCGGATATAATTTCGACTTCATCTCAATATGTAGAGTAGGGGAGAAGCCTAATTCTTTGTTGATTAATTCAGCTAATGCTGGTAATGAATTTCTTAATTCTGTTTCGATTGTTTTTACATCTTTCATTGTTTTAACCTTTTTATATTGTTGTAACTCTTTTAATTTCAATTACTTAAAGTGTAATTTTTAAGTATGTAAAACTAACATTTTTTTTACTTTGTACCAAATGAAATATTCCCTAAATCCATAAAAATCAAAGAAATAGCAAAAAAGAGCAATTATTTTATTAATCACTCTTTTTCTAATGTATTAAGTATTGAGATTTTATCTTCCCCGTCGATTATCGGCAAATTTAGCTCTTGCTAATACTGTTTTTATTGCATCGCCTTTAGTTATAGTAAATAATTCTAATGAAGCTAATAAGTCCTTAATATCTCGCATTTCATTAGCTAAAGCAAATTCACTATTTCCGTATGCCATTTGAATTACTTGTTTAAGTTGGTCATTCCTAAAAATCCATTCTTTATTATCGCTACCGAGTTTCGCACCATCGCCAATAACTGCAAGAGTTGGACTATTGATTTCACCGCCTGTAGAAAATGATGTAAGTCCGGTTACTATCGGTTGGACTAAAGCATTTACAACTCCACCAACTGCCGAATTCATAACAGGGATTAATCCAAGTTTGACCCAAAATGGCAACGCCTGAGATGTGGGGTCATAATTGAGCCAGTCAAGAACTGTTTTCAATACTGCTGCCTGTGCTTCTTTGGTTAAGACTTGTGCCATTGCACCGAATATTGAACTAAATAGGGTTCTGATTGAATCTGCTGCAGCTTCACTATTACCGGCAAACATTTGGGTAACTGCATCACCAATTCCAATACCGGCTAACTCAAAGGCTGTATTTAATTCGTTGCTTTTTTCTTCAACAATGGATTTTGAATCATCCATTTGCTTTTGAAGTGCTTTGTACGCCTCTTTGTCTGCTTCACTCAAAAGGTTTTTGTTGCTTTTCTCTTTATAAATATCTAACTGTTTTTTAT
>CAZIIZ010000247.1:0-5286 GCA_964539225.1 uncultured Hyphomicrobiales bacterium
GTTTGAAGGGAAAACCCCTGTAACACCTGATTGAATTGTAAATCGTGTGTTAGGGCGAGAAGTATTACCTGATCCCCCAGTAAGGGAACAAATTGGAGTAGTTCCTCCATCAACGTATGTAGACCAAACTTTTGTATCAGCTGTTGTAGTGTATGTAACGTAGTTTCGATCGGCAGAAGCACTATAATTGCCCATATGAGTACATATTTCAATTATTATACTTGAAGTACCATTCCAAATGAATGGAGTAGTGAAATCAAAATCATACCAACCAGTAGCTGGAAACAGTAAATCTGAATTACTATAGCAAGGAGTCCACCCTGTCTCAATTAGCCCCGAAAGAGTAGTCAATGGCGACTGTTGAATTTTGATACTGAATGCTTGTGGTTGTGTAACCCCAGTATAATCAATTCCTGAATATTTCTGGGTTAGTTGAAAGCCGGTTTTCATAATTCGCCCGGCAGAAGCACCTGCGGCTTGTAGTTCAGCAGCAGTAAACAATATTTGAGTACGATTATTCATATAATACGAATAAAACGGTAATTCACTAATTGTACTCGTCCCAGTTCCAATAACGATTGGGGTTTGGGATTTTACTCCTATTACTGAAAGCAATACCAAAATCGGTATGTACTTCATTAGAGTTAAGAATTTTTTCATAGAAAAAACCTCATAATTATTATTAAAAATCTATTTATTTCTTAATTTTTGCATAAATTTTTGCATAAAGCCTATCAACTAACTTCTTTATATTTTTTACTTCTTATTAGATGTACAAAACCACAAACTATAATTTAATTATATAATTTGTGAATACAAAGAGATTTTTTTTGTTTAAGAATATTATTTGCCAATAATCCTATATTTTTTGTAACTTTTAGTATATGTTTATTTGTTATTCTTTGAAAGGAGTTTTCCCTACGAAATAAAAGTTCAAAATTTCACCGAAACCATAATTGCCCATACTCTCTTTAATTACGTTTTTTTTTGATCCATATTCCTTCAAATACTCAAGCATTCCCTGCTGTTGCCACAGAAAATTCTGCGGCAAATTAGCAAATTTCCGACTCAATACTCCATACTTATGCAGTGCGGGAGTGGACCAAAACCAAAGGAATAAATTAATTCTGCTCTGCTCCTCGGAAATAGCCAAGGCTAAAGGCAAAACGCAATTAAGCACGATCTCTCTCCGAAGATGTGCTCCTTCGCAATCTATTTGCTTTTTAATAAGACTGAGCATTCGATCAGGAATTAAAGCAAATTCCAAACTATTAATCTCAAGCAAAAACCTTGCCGCAGCGGATTCAACGATAGAATTTGCAATTTTTACTAACTCATCGTCCGTATAAACCGGTCGCTTCCTGCCGGAATGATATTTTTGCAGGAAATTTTTAGTCAAGATACTAAGTGCCGGAATCAATCCGTGTTCATTTAGCTCATTTTTAGCTTCTCCGGTTTTACGCAATATTCGTATCAAGGCAAAGTGCTGCAAATCGTCCAAAGTCTCAGCATTCTGATCGTCCCTTTTCATCTCTTTCATCTGACTGATTGACAATTGAATTTCGTCTGGTTTAATTATCAATACTTCGAAATTATGAGGTACAGATGAATTATGCTCCAGCACGATATGCAGGATTACGTTAGAATACCGCAAGTCGTCCGAGTGCCGGTGATGTTCCCAATCGCTACTATAACGATGAAATTCGGCATCGCCCACAACAATTGCACCGTCCAACATAATAGCAATTTCAATATAATCTGGTCCGGCTGTATGGTTAATTCTACCCGGCGAAAGGATTTGAACTCTTTTGCCGATTGATGTTTGGCGTACTTTCGACGGATCGCTCAGAGAATTATGCACTATCCTCTGCAATAACCTTTCCGGCATATTTGTAATATTTATTTCACCCATATATTTACTTCAATTATGTTTATCATTATTGACTATAGATATAGCATAAAAATAACAAGAAAATCAGCAAAATAACTTTTGATTAAAAATATTATTCGATTAAATCATCTACCGATTAAGCCGTATAATTTATCATCGTTTTACAGCCATTCCTTCGGATGTCCGACATTAATAAAAGTGTCGGACATCCATACTGCGATTCTATGTTTATCACACGGCGGAATATTAAATAACATTATTTATTGAACAAATCCCTATAATACTCTGCTCTGATTGCAGATTTTTCGGCAAAGTCAAAATCGTTAGAACAATACAAAATATCGCGAGATACATTAATCATAAATTTACCTTTTTGGTTTGCATTGATTACATCTTCGACATTTCCGCCCTGTGCCCCTACTCCTGGAATTAGTAGCAATCTATCCGGGATACTATTGCGAATTTCTAATAATTCGTGCGGGTGAGTAGCTCCCACGACGAATCCTAAGTTTTCACTGCCAGCCCATTCGCAAGATTTTTCGATTACGTACTTATATATTTCTTTCCCAGCAGAGAATAGTCTCTGAAAGTCATTCGAACCCGGATTAGAAGTCAAGGCTAGAATGAATACAAATTTGTTTTTGTTTTCTAAGAATGGTTCTATTGAATCATATCCCATATACGGATTGACTGTAATTGCATCAGCTTTCAAAATATCGAAGCAAGCAGTAGCATAAGCCTTAGAAGTATTACCGATATCACCGCGTTTAGCATCTGATATTACGAATATTTCATCGGGAATCATTCTCATTGTTTCTGCAATTAAATTCATTCCGTCAGAACCGTATTGCTCGTAGAATGCAAGATTAATTTTGTACGCCGACACTAGGTGTTTGGTTTTTTGTATAATTTCCTTATTAAATTCCAGAATACCTTCTATTTTTTTCTCACGTAAATGTGCAGGCATCTTTTCGATTACAGTATCTAATCCAACGCAAAGAAATGAATTATTCTTTTTTTGGATTCCTACGAGTTTTTGATAGGCATTCATAATGGCTTCCTATTGTTATTTTTACTTTTTTGAAATATTATTTATTTTAAATTCTGAGTACAGTCTATAATTCAAATTTTCTTCTGTTGGAGGTGCAATGTTTGAAGTCTTAATTAGGTTAAAGACTTTGTCAATTCTGTCTTTTGGCAATGGGTGCGTAGAAAGCAATTGCTCAAATCTGTTACCGCCCGAATTATAAAGGGCTATTATCTTCTCGAAAAAATACTTTATTCCTCCCGGATACCAACGAGTAGATTTCATCAGTTTGAAGGATAATTCGTCAGCTTCATATTCGTCGTCTCGGCTGTTGTTGAGTATAGTCAAAGACTGAAGTGCATTCGAAGCTGCTTTGCTTGTCTCGTTGTTATTTTTTTTAGTATATTCATCGCTTATAGTTTTTAGGAAATTCGACTGGGTCATCCTGCGAGTACTGTGCCGATATTCTGCGTGAGCGATTTCATGAGCAATTACTGCTACCAAAGTAGCTTCATTATCTACAAAATTTAACAATCCTGTATATACATAAATGTACCCGCCTGGAGTGCAAAACGCATTAATTACGTTATCATCGTTGATAATAAATACTTTGTATGAGAAATTGGCTTTATATTTAATATCTTTCGAAAGCAATACTTCATTTACTAAAGATTGAACATAATTAGTGATCTTTGCATCCTTTGATATTGGATAATCTTTGGGATTAGATTCAATTTGCAATTTCACCTGCTCGCCCAATTTTATATCTTCAGTAATGGGATATGCATTATAGCTAGTGATAGCTTTGCACGACACAAGTGCAATCATTACTACAAACATTAGCAAGTATTTATTAATATTATTCATATTTATCTATATCCTAAGCATTAAATTATTTAATATGTTTACGGAAGTTTAGATTTGAATATTGTATAATCACTTGTCATTATGGTAGCTTCCGTCGGTGCCGGAATATTATTTGACTTCACCATATCCACTACCGCCATAATTCTATCGGCAGGCATCGGATGCGTAGAAAGCAATGTTTCAAAAAACGAAGGATTGGCATCCTTATTTTGATTAATTCTATTAAAGAAATATGTCATTGCTCCGGCATAATATCCTGTTGATCTCAAATATTTAAAGGCATATTTGTCGGCTTCGTATTCGTCTTCTCTACTATTGGCAAGCAGTCCAAGAGATGAAAACATGTTTTTAGTAATTTCAGCTAATTGCGATGGATTATTGCCGAGTACTAGGTCTGCTAACAATTGAATGCCATATTCTTTAGTCATTCTGTTAGTAGCATGGCGGCGTTCGCAATGAGCGATTTCGTGTGCAACTACTGAGGCAAGTTCAGCTTTATTTTCTACGAATTTCAATAAGCCGGTGTAAACATATACGTAACCGCCGGGAGTAGCGAAAGCATTAACGATGTCATCGCGTTTTACGATTTGAATTTGATAACCAAAACTATTTTTATACTTGATTTCCGGCGAAGCGAGAATTTCATTCATAATTGCGTTTAAGTACGACTGAGTATATGAATTATTCAAAATCGGATATTCCTTGGTATCCTTTTTAATTTCGGCATCGACTTGCTGCCCTAATTTCACATCATCCGATACCGGGAAAATATTAATACTACTGATACCATTGTCGCCACAAGAAATAATTAGCATGGGCAGCAGCATAAGCATAACAAGTTGTATTCTAATTCTATTCATAGTTATTTCCTTTTTTTAGTACTTCACAAATTAGTTTACGCACAACCTACGTTGTACTCAAAATTAAGTAATTTGTTTATCATTAGCAAGATTTCTTTAACATTTTTTATCTTTTATACAAAAATATTTTACTTTGCAATTATATTCCTAAATAATAAATTGATTATTAACATTTCAATATATATTGTTCAGAAGGAAGAAATATTGAAACTTTTTAAAATAATTCTTGACTTTTAGCGATTTTATCCTTAATTTAGAGTTGCATGGTTTGTGTAATTATTATATTTGATATAAATATGAATAAGATTTGGTTACATATACGAGTATTATTAGCAAGTTTGCTGATACTTTCCTCTTGTGCAGAGATAGATCAACCTTTGGGTGCAATTGATACATTTGTAAAAATTGAGACCAAATGGCAATGCGATGCTAATGGGAACAAAGTACTCATCGTGTACAACAAAGAATATGATAACAAAGGCAAACTGCTCAAAGTAACTGAATACGATTCCAACGGCTTAGCCAAAGTGATTCGTCAGATTCAATATAATATCGACGGCAACAAAGAAACTGCAAAATATTTTAACAACCTTGGTGCAATTGATTCAACCAAATTTTATAATAGCGTAGTCAATAGCGAC
>CAZIIZ010000248.1:0-5263 GCA_964539225.1 uncultured Hyphomicrobiales bacterium
AAAACCGGAATGACAGTATTCATCGGTATTGTTGAAGATGTGTATAATGGTTAGCAAAGTATTTCGATTTTTATATATAATTTATCAGCACAATAGCTTGAATTTTATATATTACTCGACGGTTGGCGTTTGGGCATATTACAAAAACAGATTGACTCGAATTTACGAATCAATCTGTTTTTTTGTATTAAATTTAGCTAAATTCTAATATTTGTGAATGGCTCTGTGCATCACTTTGCGAGATTCAGTTAATTTATCAGCTTCAGACAAAGACACTAAATGCCTGTCTAAACCTTGGTCATTTTCTGCTTTTAGCATATCCACGAAGTGAGCAATGATTTTCTCGGTGAAAATATTCTCGCGAGTATATAATGCTTTATTCTCGATTAATATTTCAGCACTTTCTACGCAACAAGTCGGTAGATCTTTTAGTGCTTCAGCATTGTCAGCGGAGTGAATATTGCCTGACACGTAGTTTTGTTCGGCAATTTCTAATGATTCTTTCGGATGGTTTAATCCCCATTCAGCAGCCAAAGCTAACGAAGCCAATACGAATTGAGGAAATGCACTGCCGTCCGGAGTACGAATCTCTACAGTCTGGCGACTATCTTTTCTATTCAATTTTTCTGTTTGCTGTGGATTAACCTTTTGAGTTAAATTATCTACATTCGACCAACCTAATGGCACTCTAATCATAGCAGAACGGTTGCATTCGCTCCAGCATACTTTAGTAGGTGCTTCTTGGTGCGGTACAAGGCGTAAATACGATGCTGCAACTGTATTACCAAATGCAGTAATCGAAGGTGCATAAGTACATAAACCACCGATTAACATTTTAGCTTCGTTGGATAGTACGTTTTGGTCATTAAGCATTAAGTTCTTGCCGTCTTTCATTAACGCCATGTGGAAGTGCATACCGCTTCCGGCATGACCTACTTCTAATTTTGGAACGAAAGTAACTGTATAACCGTACTGGAAAGCTACATTTCTGATTATCCATTTGCTCAGTGAAATCATATCGCCAACTTCTTCTACCGGAGCTAATAAGAATTCAATTTCTACTTGCTCGGCATATTTACCGTTCAATTCCGGCAATTCGCTATGCACTACGTCCAACACTCCAACTTCATTATGAGCATATTTCACACAGCCAACTACTTGAGAAATAATAGTTAGCATTTCGGTCATTATATCAGTAGTCTTACTGAATGGAGCTGACTGATGGTATGCTCTTTGTTTTTCATTAGGGAATAATTTAGATTCTTCGTTGCCAATCAAGAAAAATTCCAATTCGCTAAGAGCGTGCAATTCGATAGAAGTTTTTTCTTTAAGCATTTTCGCAGCGTTGCATAATACGCTATCAGGAGTATAAACCGCTAACTCGCCATCAGCGGTTAAAAAGCGACACATAAAATCCAAACTTCTTTCATCGAATGGATTGATAAATGCAGTTTTATACAAAGGCAATACGTATAAATCAGACTTACCAACATCGACTATACCCTTAAATAATGATGAACCATCAACTCTTTCGCCTTCGGTAAATATTACTTCAGCGTGAGCTTTGTCGAATATTGGAATCTTAAGCTCTTTAATTTTCCCATCTAAAGCTGTATAATGGAAAGTAATGCGTTCAATATCGAATGCTTCGATTACATTTATAATATCATCACGAGTGATGGCTTCTTTGTTTTTTTCTAAGAATGCACAAATCGGATTAGTGATTCCGAATTTTTGGAATTGTTCCATAATTTTTTCCTTAATTAAATCGCTCAATTTATAATATTTACAATAACATTTCTATATAATATCTGTTTCAATCCGTAAAAAAAGGGCTAATTAAAATTCTCACATTATGATTATTATAATAAGCCCATTTCTATATGCAATTTAAGACTTTTTTTTGTAATAATCAAACAATAGAAAATTAATTATCAGATTTTTAACAACAAAACCCCGCTCATCATTGCGACAAGCGGGGTTTGAATCAAATTTAGATAGATTCGAGTATTGCACTCTGCCCTATCTTCAATTATTTGTATGAATTACTTCACAATTGAGAAAGTCTGAGCTGCTGTTTGATCGCCTGCAGTAACTACTAATAAGTAAGTACCGCTCGACAAATTATCGCCCAAATTGAAATTGAAATTGTGAGTACCTTGGTTCTGTAATTGTCCGTCAACAAGTCTTGCTACTTCGCGACCTGATGCGTCGAATACTGTAATTGTCATATTTATTTCTTCGTTGTTAGTCATCTTGAAGTTAATATTATTAACGACAGGATTTGGATTGATTGCACCAACGAAGAAGTTGTTATTGTTAATGTCTGATTCTGTTAATTCGTCGTTTGGAGCAACGTCGTCTTTGCTCAATGTAGTTGCTCTACTTCTTGGGTTAAATGAACCTATAGCAGTACAATATACCGGACTAGTACTAGCTCCGTTATAAGCGAATGCTTTAAAGTAGTAAGTTTTACCAGCTGATAGAGTATTAGTTGGAATAATTACTTGAGTTCCAGCATCGTTATAAATAACTTCGCCATCGTAGTCAATATTACCAACAGTTGAATTTGCTCCGAAAGAAGCACCTACGCTATAAGGTCCATTAGGTATAGTAAGTGGAGTATTAAATGCAGTTCCCTCTTTCATTACTAATATTCTCTTAGCACCATTGCCCGAAGTCCATTTAACTGTCATTCCAGTAGCACTAACACCGCTAAACAAGATTAACTTGTCTTGTGTGGTTGGAGCTAAAGCAGGCAAATTAATTGTAGTAGGTACAACAGGTAATCCAACAGTAGTACTATTCAAAGTAAATGAATTTACTCCAGCATTAGCATAGAATGATAATCCTCTAAATGTAACAGATGATTCATTTGCTAGAATTGTTCTAGTCAATGTGCCATATACGACACCAGAATTATTATCTGTCAATGCTATTGTTACTACTCTTGCTTGTACATTTTTAGTTTCAACTAGACCTGCGTAGGTAGTAGCAGTAACTTCGAAAGTAGCACCATTCGATACTGTAGCAGGAGCTGATACTACTAAACGAGTAGGAGTAGCATATAACAATGTAGTAGCTTCTGCTTGTGCAGGAGTTACGTTGAAGTTAGTTTTAGCATTATCGCCATTGAATGCGAAAGCGGCGAAATAATACTTAGTATTTGCAGTTAAATTAGATACTGTCGCACTAGCATCAGCACCTTTATAAACTATTTTTGCATTTCCTAAAGCAGCTGCTAAAGTAAAGTCTGCATTTGCAGTATAATTAGTAGCGTCCACCGGAATTGCTGTGATAGGAGTAGTAGAAGCTAATACGATAGTATTAGTTCCATTGCCCTTAGCCCAAGCTAAATTCATAGAAGTGTTTGCAATAATTGTAGTATGCAAATTAGTAATTACTGAAGGTTCGCTTGGCAATGTTACGTCAGTAGCAGTTGCCGGAGTTGTGTTATAGTTTTGATTGCCGTTGCTACCATTAAAGCTATAAACAACGAAATGATAAGGAGTATTTGCTTCTAATGTAGGCAAGGTTACTGTACTTGCATCGCCAACGTAAACGACATCGTTTGCATTAACAACATAAGATTGAGCATCAACCGGAGCAACAAAACTACCAGTTGTATTCATCATTACAACTGAACTTGTGCCATTACCTTTAGTCCAAGTAAGCTTCATATTACTTGCTGTAATTTCGCTTATTGTTGCTAAAGTTGGAGCAGTTGGCTCGGTTGCGAAAGTAAATCCATTAACATTAGCTGGAACTACACTATATACTTCTGATGTACTTGTGCCATTGTAAGCATATACTTGGAAGTAATATTTAGTTTCCGGAAGTAATCCTGTTACAGGAGTATTTAAAGCGTTACCGCTAAAAATAACTTTTGCATTTCCTATAGCAGTTGCATTGTTGATATTTGTTGTGCTTGCATTATAAACAACACCATTGGCAGGGACATCAGAAATAGCAGCAGTAGAAGCTAATACTATGTATTTAGCACCTTCAACTGTGTTCCAAGTCAAATTCATTGTATTAATAGAAGCTGAAGTTCTGCTGATAGTGAAATCAGTAGGTGTTGCCGGAGCCAAAGCCATAGTTTTGGCATCGCCTGCCAAAGCGTCAGTTAGGTAATTTTCAGTACCATTTGCTCCATTGAATCCAAATATTTGATAATAATATCTTGAATTTGGAATTAATGCTGATTGAGTTTGTGTCGTGCCATCACTGATAGCTAAGATATGAGCATTGCCCAAAGTCTCGCCAACTGTGTACGACATACCATCAACAGGAGCAGTAAAGTTATCGGTAGTATTAGCTAATACTACGAATTTTTGACTGCCGCCACCATTCCAAGCGAATGTCAAGCTATTGTTTGTTCTGTTTGTAAATGTTAATCCAGAAGGAGAGAACTCAGGTTCATTGTTAAGAGTAGCACCTGTTCCGATTGCTGGAGTGGTTAGATAATTCTCTGAACCGTTCGCACCACGGAATGTGAACACTGCTAAATGATATGATGTTTGAGCTTCTAATCCTGACAATACAAAATTAGTACCGTTACCAACATAAACTACCTTAGTACCACCAATTACTGAACTTAATGCAGAAGTAAAATCTGCATTAGCTTGATAAGCATGATTATCAGTTACTGAATCTGTAATTGCATTTTTGCTTGCTAATACGATAGAATATTCTCCGTCGCCCGGAGTCCATTCTACTTTATAGCTATTCAAAGTACGATTGCTAACGATAACATTTGCAGGAGCAGTTTCAGGATCTACATCAGTAGTTCTGAAAGCTAATACATTAGACCAAGGAGAAATTGTAGCTCCTAAGTATGCACGTACTCTTACAAAATATTGATTGTTTGCTTGTAAGTCTTCGATGAATGCTTCAGGATCGTTACCGAAATCTGCATTGTCGAATCCTTGAACCATTTGAGTGAATGTATTATTAGTCGCTACTTGCAATTCGTAAGAATTCACAGTACCGATATAATTCCAACCGACGCGAGCATAATCTTGTCCAACTTCATTTAATGCTAAATTAGTTGGTCCGCCAAGAGCAGTATTCTTAGTTCTTGGGTTCAATGCTACATCTTTAATGTTATATACTAAACTTTCAGTTTTATAAGCAAATGCTTTGAAAGTATAGTTAGTGCCTGCGTTTAATCCAGAGACTACGCAAGAAGTAGCATTACCTTTATAGACAACTTTTCCCGTACCAATCATATCATTTACATTATATGATCTTTCAATTCCAG
>CAZIIZ010000249.1:0-5249 GCA_964539225.1 uncultured Hyphomicrobiales bacterium
ATTTACATTTGCCAATACCTTATCGCTTATATCAAGAATGATAACTTGGATAGCCGATTCACCTTTGTAAATCACCTTGTGCGCTTTTAATTCTATCCAGCGAGTCAAACCATTGAGCAAAGTCCTGACTCGAAGCGGAATATTAATCTCAATATTGGATTGCAATTTGGAAATATATTCGGAATATGCAGCTCTATCTTCTGAATGAATTAAATTAATCAAATCATTGTAGTCCACATTATTAATATCAACATTGCCTAAATATCTCTCTAACGTAGCATTAATATATTTTATCTTTTTATTGACTACAATCACTACTCCAATCGATAAATAATTAAGAATCGGCAAAGGTATTGGAATACTTGGACTGCAAGATGACTCAAAATTTTCTTTGATAAAGTGCAAAAAAGGTTTAATTGCTGTTTCAAGTGTGTTGTCATCTAATGCCAACTCATTTATTTTCGCTACCGACCTAGATTGATCGATTCCGAATTCGCTTAGAATGTTTAGTATGTCTTCCATTTTATAATGCTTTGTATATTAATATCTATTGTTAATTTGCCGGAGTGTAACCCATTTTACGAATCCAACTACGTACTTGAAGCGAAGAAGTATCTTTCCCTTTATGTACTCTTAAAAATTCATTAAAATCGTCAACAGCTTCTTCGAATTTCCCTTCTGTTCTATAAGCAATTCCTCTATTTAGAAATGCTTGCGGATAGTCAGGATTGATTTCTAATGCTAAAGTAAAATCTTCCTGAGCCTTTTTGTAATATTTCATTTTCATATATACGTTGGCTCTACCAATGTATGCTTGTATAAATTTCGGGTTAATCACTAATGCTTTTGTGTAGTCTTTAAACGCTTCTTTATATTGATCTAAATTAGCAAAGGAGTTGGCTCTACCGAAATACGCTTGTGCTAATCCGGGCTGCATCTCTATAACTTTTTCATAATCCATCGCAGCTTCTAAGAAATTTTTAGAATTGTAGTTAGCATTTGCTCTGTTATAATATAAATTATAAGCATCGGGCGAAAAAGATATTGCCTTATCATAACATTTAATAGCATTATAGAAATCTTTAAGAGCGAAATGTGCGATACCTAAATTATTATAAGCATCTACGTTTTTAGGATTATCGTCGATAACTTTTTCAAAATCCTTAATCGCACCTTCGAAATTTTTCAATTTAGAGTAAATCAGTCCTCGATAATTATGAGCAATGATAGACTCGGGATCAATTTGAATAGCCGCAGAATAATCCTTAATTGCTTCACTATACTTCCCAAGGGAACCGTAGGCTATCCCACGAGATAGAAATGCTTTTTCGTGCTTAGGATCCAAATCTACAACTCTGGAATAGTCGTCAATCGCCTCTTCCATCATTTTTTTTTCAAAATAAGAATTAGCTCTATAAAACAAAGCCAATACGTAAGTCGGATTATATTCTAATGCCTTAGTGAAATCTTCAATTGCTTTATCATGTCGGCGAATTACATAGAACGAATATCCACGACGATAATATGCGAATACGAATTCGGGATTAATTTCTAATGCTCTGGAGAAATCTTCAATCGACTTTTTGAAATATTTCAACTCAGCATATACCACTCCACGCTTAAAATATGCAAAAGAAAAGTTCTGATTTAGCACAATAGCATTATTCAAATCGGCAAGGGCTTGTTCCCATTTTTCTACTGCAATAAACGAACTGCCGCGTTTAAAATATGCGAATGCGTGCCTCGGATTCATTTCCAAAGCTCGACGATACATTTCAATAGAATCCTCCCACTTTTCGAGTTTTACGGCTCTATCTCCACGCTCGATCCAAGTCTCAGCATCTTTAACAATTACTTCTTCGTTTTTTGCCGGCATATTTTCTTCGTTTTCATTAATAAACAAACATTATTAACTTTTTTATCGAACATTACTATCAACAATCAGACCACTTACCACGTTGATTTTACTACAAATAGCTCAATTTAAGGATTATTGGTAAATATTTTCCTTATTTCTCTACATAGCAAAATTAAGTCGCGTTTGCATAACTGCCAAATATATTCTTCACTAATTCCAGTCATTCCGGAAATAATTTTTTTTCGTATATTATGAATCTCATCAAATTTTTCTACAGGGATAAAGTCTCTCAGTAATTCAGAATTTTCTTCTACCGATTCTATTATTAACAGTAGTTTAGCAGTTATACTAATTTTCAATTTTCTATTAGTACGGAAATCTTCGAAACCGTAACCGAATAAATTTTCTTTGATTTGGTCTGCTACTTCTAATATTAATTCTAATTTCTCGATACTCGTATCCATATTATTTTCCTTATATTACATTCTGAATCCTCAAAAATAAAGAATTTTTTTTCAAATAAAGAATAATAATATCGTATGTCTATATTTTTTTTAACAATTTCACACTAAATTCAGAAATACTTTTGCAAACAGCTATCAAACTCAACAATTGTAATTAGTCTTGATAAATACTGAGACTATGCACCAATATAATTTATTGTATATAATTGCAAAATATTATCGCCAATAGCTTCAATAATTAAACTATTGGCGAATATTTTTCTTGATATTTATAAAAATATTAAATATATTTGTACTCCGAGAATTGACTTAGTACGGACTCTTAGCTCAGCTGGTATAGAGCGCTGCCTCGACAAGGCAGAGGTCATCAGTTCAAATCTGATAGAGTCCACTGCTTCCCTTTTCCATATTATTGTGGCTTTACGTATCTTCCAAAACAAACACTCATTAATTTACCATATTTTACAGTTTGAATATAAAAGCAGTTGTGTAAGTACTGAGCATATCATTTCAGTTTTTTTACTATATAAAATATATGCCATTGGGAGAAAATATTAACAACATAAAAGCTATTACTATCCAACCGATAAACATTCGAGTTTTACCAATCGGATTAGTGTCATAAATCGGAGGATGCGGTATTTTGATAAATATTTTAGTAATTAATGCCCAAAATAGCCATCCGCCCCACCCGAAATAGTACATAGGGAAAATTTGTTTTACTTTCTCGATTGCCGGAAGAATACTGTTCTGTAGAATCGTTATCATCTGATTAGGTGTATCGAATGATAATAGTTCTTGAACTGTCATTAACAAAGAACCGGAACCTACAATCAAAATAAACCACCAAAAATATTTACCAATTCGGAATTGCTTCTCTCCAAACATTGCATAAAGGATATGACCTCCGTCCAATTGTCCAATTGGTAAAAGATTAAGCGAAGTAACAAACAATCCGAACCAGCCCACATTAAGTAGTGGATAATGATACATTTCATTCATCGGGGGCACGAATGCACCTTTTGTAGAGAATGCCCATTGCAAAATTTGATAAAGAATTGTGTCGCCAAAATGTAAATTAGTCGTAGGCAATTCGGTCAATAGCTTATATTCAGGATGAATTTTATAAAGGAACGATATATCTGGTAAAGTCGCAAATCCAACTATCAGGAATGCAATACTTACAATTAATCCAGCGATTGGTCCGGCAGCTCCAATATCAAATAAAGCTTTACGGGTCGGAATCGGAGTGCGGATTTTAATCACCGCCCCCATTGTCCCGAAATTAGGTACTCCTGGGAATGGAGGAAACGGAATATAATACGGCAAGGTGCAATCAACTTTATGAATACGAGATGCAAAATAATGTCCGAACTCATGTGCAGATAGGAACAGTAATAATAATACTGCGTATTGGAATCCGAATGCAATATTATTTAGATTAGTATAATCAATACCTGACCACGCAGCTCCGGCTATTGATACAGTCAAGAATGTACAAACGAACAAAATAATATGCTTGATTGGAGTGATTGAATTTCGTAAAAAGTTCACAAATTTTGAATTGTTATCAATATTTTTCATTTAGATAAATTTCTTTTTTAGTCGATATTTGTTTTAGCAAAATGCAATTGTCTCGACGAATGTACAGCGTAAGTATTATTTTATCAATATATTTCTGAGCTTTTATGTTGTTTCCTTCGCATGAAAAACCACTTGCAATATTTGCAGATTAAGGAATTCACCAATTCTATTATTTATTATTTTAACAAATTTTTAAAATAATGTTTTGCAGAATCAAAAAAATGTCGTAGATTTGAATTCCGAAAGATAAGGTGTCGTAGCCAAGTGGCTAGGCAACGGTCTGCAAAACCGTCCACGCCGGTTCGAATCCGGCCGACACCTCAATTTTTTAACAACTATGAGCTTCAAAACCAATATGGCAGGATCAACCTCAGATTTAAGACCCGGATCAGTTATAATTTACAATGGCGAAATGAATGTTGTACTCGAATCAGAGCACAGAACTCCGGGCAACCTAAGAGCATTCTATCAAGTAAAAATGAGAAATATGAAATCCGGCAAGTTAAACGAAAATCGTTTTCGTTCCGGAGAATCTATAGACTTTGTACGCGTAGAGAGAAGAGATTATCAATATCTTTACAAAGATGGTAATACTTTGCACTTTATGGAACCTGATACTTACGATCAAATTGCAGCTGACGGCGAATTACTTGGCACTTCTATTAACTTTTTAAAAGAAAATCAAGTAATACAATTGTCTTTTGTAAACGATGCAGTGATTTCTGCTGAATTGCCATCGCACGTAAATTTATTAATTACTTTTACCGAGCCCGGCTTGAAAGGCGATACTGCGACTAACGTACTAAAGCCTGCAACTGTTGAAACTGGTGCTGGTGTGAATGTGCCTTTATTTATAAATGAAGGCGATATGGTACGCATTGATACTCGTACTGGGGCTTATGTAGAAAGAGTAAAATAGTTTATATTAATATAGATTGACCTTTATATTAGTTTGTAATAGCCGACACTTCTTGCAAAGAACTGTCGGCTATTTTTATCTTAATTTTGCACAATTAATTCAACCAACTTATGAAAAAGCATAATATTTCTTTATTAGCTCTCGCTTTTATCCTCGCTTGTGCTTCTAATTTAAAAGCCCAAGTGAACACAGAAGCTTTAAGAAGGCAATTCTCGAAAGATACCATAACGAATTCTCTTTCTGCTTCGTATCAAATAGCTGACGGCAATAGTGAATATGTAGGGCTAAGTGTCGGCTATAGATTAGACTGCTTCTACAATCACTTTTATTCATTTTTAACCACGTCTCTCGAATATAAGAAAGCCAAGGAAAAAAGTATCGTCGATAAGGGATTTGTTCATCTGCGAATTGGATATAATATCAA